>JBEKVL010000951.1:0-2623 GCA_049514055.1 Tepidisphaeraceae bacterium
TGGGCCAAAAAATTTCCCGGATTTTTTCGAACCACCTGTCAAGCGCCAAACCCGTTTTCTCGCTCCCGGCGCTGCGCGCCAACCCCGCCGGGCGCGCAGCGCCGCCGGTATATATAGAAGGGCTTGCCTTCTCGGCCCGCGCCGGCGGACCGGTTCTTTAACAACCCACCCCGCCTCGTCCGCGCCCCCTCCGCGCCCGCCACCCGACAAGCGGAGGGCGCGACCACGGGCAACGCGCCCGGCTGGTTGAATTCCGTGGCACGGCTTCCAGCCCGTGGTGTCGGTACTCCGACACATCCTTGCTGCCCGAAGAAATGCTCACGCCCCGCCGCGCGACGAGCGGCCGACTCACTCGAACTTCATGCTGCTCTCGCCATTCGTCATTCAACTTTCCCCATGGCTCGGGACTGCCCTTGGGACGGGGATCAGTACGGGGATCGGGACGGGGACCGGGACGGGGATCGGAACGGGGATTGGGACGGGGATTGGGACGGGGATTGGGACGGGGACCGGGACGGGGATCGGGATGGGGAAAGGACGGCTTCTTTCAGCCGGCCAGAAACCACCGAACTACTTGTAACAGCATGAACCGTATGTACTTGTATCTCCAGCCATGACCCACGAGCGGCCAAAGATCTTTTTCTTTTCACCCTGCCCACCCGCTTCCGAGTTTGCAGAACCTGCACAGTGCCCGCCCCGTTCCTCACCATCATTGCACCTTCGAATTCAGTTCGTCGTCATTCGAGTTTCGAATTTCGTCATTTCCCCGCGCCTGGCCCGCCCATTCACACGCGCAACGTCGCGCCCAGTTTCTCCTTCGCGGCCGCGATCGCCTTCTGTACCGATTCCTCCACATGCTGGCTCGTAAGCGTCGTCGTCGGGGAGCGGAAGAGCAGGTGGAGGCTGACGCTCTTGGTGCCTTTGTCGAGCGGTTTGCCGCGATACGTCGTGATGTATTGCACATCCTCCAGGTCGGGCAGGGTCAGGCCGCGAACGAGGGTGTCGATCTGGGCGTAGGCGATTTTCTCGGAGACGACCAGCGAGAGGTCGCGGTCGACGGCCGGGAAACGCGGGAGTTCGCGGAGTTGGCGCACCGGGCGGGCCAGGCGCAGGAGGGCGGCCAGTTCGAGTTCGGCGGCCACGGGAGTCTCGCGGAGCGAGAGCTTGTCGCAAATCTTGCGGCCGACCGTGCCGATGTGGCCGACGACTTCGCCGCCCCATTCGATCCGGCCGCAGGCGCCGGTGGTGAAACCGGGACGCGTGTCGGCGATGACATTCACGGGGCGATGGGGATCGAGACGGGCGAGAACGGCCTCGACGGCGCCGCGGACTTCGCGGTAGTCGGTCGAGCCGACCAACGCCACGCGGCGGCGCTCGTCCACCTTGCCGTTGGCGCCGATCCAGAAGGCTGGGCCGATCTCAAAGAGCTTGGCGCCGGAGGTGCCGACGGATTCGTTGCGGCGGACGGCTTCGAGCAGGCCGGGCAGGACGCTCGGGCGCAGGCGGGCGTCGCCCTTGCGGACGGCCGCGTCGGCCCGCACCAGGCACTTGGCCTCGGCCGGGGCGAAGTCGGTGGCGAGATTGTCGGAGACGAAACTCACCGTCAGCGATTCGAAGTAGCCGGCGCCCACGAGGGCGGCCGCGATTTCGTCGATGGTCAGTTTCTCGCGGTTCGGCGGCGTCAGGCGGATGCTCACCTCATCGCGCATGGGGATCTTGTCGTAGCCAATCAGCCGGGCGACTTCCTCGACGAGATCCACCTCGATGTTCAGGTCCAGCCGCCAGGTGGGCACGGTCGTCTCAACCGCATCGCCCTTAAGCACGGGCTGGAGACCAAGCCGCTTGAGAGCATCGACGACTTGGTCGGCCGGGAAACTCACGCCCAGTACCTGCTGCAAGCGCGGCAGACGCAGAGTCAGTTTCTTCGGCACATAGCCGCTGTTGCCGGCCGACACGAGGCTGGACATCAGTTCGCCGCCGGCCGTTTCCACGATCAGTTGGGCCGCCCGCAGGCTGGCCCGCTCCGGCAGGGTCGGGTCGATCTGCCGCTCGAAGCGATAGGAGGAGTCCGAGGCCATGGTCAGCGTGCGGGCCGTCTTGCGGACGCTCAGCGGGTCGAACCGCGCCGATTCCAGCAGCACGTTGACAGTCGCGGCCGACACCTCACTCTCGAAGCCGCCCATGACCCCCGCAACGGCCACGGGTTCCTCGGCGTCGGCGATGACCAGCATGCCGGGTTGGAGGATACGTTCCTTCTGATCGATGCTGACGATCTTCTCGCCGAGCCTGGCCTCGCGGACGACGATCCGCCGGCCGGTGAGCTTGTCGAAGTCAAACGCGTGCAGCGGCTGGCCCATCTCGAACATGACGTAGTTTGTCACATCTACTACGTTGTTTATTGAGCGCAGTCCGATCGCTTCCAGCCGGCGGACCATCCATGCTGGGCTGGGGCCGATCTTCACGTTGCGGATGATGCGGGCCGTGTAGTGCGGGCAGAGTTGCGGGGCTTCGATGGTGACCGAGGTCACGGAACCAGCGGCGGCCGGCGATTCAGGCACATGCACGGCCGGCAGGCGCACATCGCGCCCGAGCAGGGCGGCCAGTTCCCTCGCCACGCCGATAT
>JBEKVL010000952.1:0-2618 GCA_049514055.1 Tepidisphaeraceae bacterium
AGCAACCAGTGGTAGAGGCTGTTGAAGAAAACGAAAACCTTGCCGTGTTTTCGCCGTGGCCCCGCGGCAGGATTTTTCTCGCCAGCGGATTCGAGTTCTCGATCCGCGGTCATGCCATCACGTCCAGTGCGCCCGGCAGCACCTCAAGGCTGGTGCATTGCGTCGTGAACACCTCGCCATCGACCATGATATCCACCGGCCCGTCCAGGTCGAACTCGATCCGCCGGGCCGCGCGGCGTGAAGCAAGCGGGTCCTTGATGTGCGTGCCCGCGAATAGCTTTGGCAGATTGTAAATAAGGCGGGCGCGTCCGATCGGCTCCCCGCGAACATATTCGATCAGGCCGTTGTCGGTCGAGGCCTGCGGGGCAAGGAGCATGTTCCCGCCCGTAAATCTGCTGTTGCTGAAGGCCAGAAACAGGCAGCGGCGGCGGTCGGACTCCTCCTCGCCATCCACTCGCAGCGGGAACGGGCGGCGGCGCAGGCGCGCCACACACGTCAGAACACCGAGCAGATAGCCGAACATCCCCAGATGCTTGAAGTGCCGGTTGGTGATGGTGGCAACGTCGGCGGTGAATCCGATGCTCACGATATTGATGGAATACGTCGGGCCGCCGGCATGATGCAATCGCAGGACATCGCAGGGCCGCCGGCGCCCTTCCACAATGGAGCGCACTGCGTGCTCGCTGATATTCTCCGAGAAGTCTCTCACACGCGAGTTGCCCCTGCCGACCGGCAGACCTCCCACAGCCGGGCGCCCTCCCTCGAGCGCGGCCGGGAACAACCCGTTGACGATTTCGAAGGCCGTGCCGTCCCCGCCGACGGCGATGAAATTTCGCCATCCTTCGGCATACGCTTCCCGCGCGAATTGCGTCGCGTCGCCGCGTTTAGACGTTTGGCGCGTCTCGATCGCGATTCCGGCGGCGCGCAATCTTTCGATTGCAGCGGGCGCTTGCTTCGCGGCGCGGACGGCGCCCGCGGCGGGATTCACGATGGCGAGTATCTTGTCCTTCACAGTGGGACCACACGGCCGCGGTCATGGGATTGCTGAATTTCCTCGGCCAGGGCAACGCGCTTGATCTTGAGGGAAGCCGTGCGGGGAAAATCGCGATCGTGCACGAGGTAGCCGCCCACCCGCTTGTAGTTGATCAACCGGAGGTTGCGTTCCGCCAATTGCGCGAGTGTCGCTTCCGAAATCCTCTGTCCGGGTTCCGGACGGAGCACGATCACGAGTTGTTCGCCGACCATCGTTCGCTGCGGCCAAAGGTAATTCGCGGCAAAGACACAGAACTCCTTGACGCCGATCCCCTCGAACACGCTTTCGACGTCCTCGGGGTAGATGTTTTTTCCTTCGGCGGTGACGATCATGTTCTTCTTGCGGCCGAACAACTGCAAGTGCCCGCCGGCATCGAGGCGGCCCAAATCGCCGGTGAAAAGCCAACCGTCCACAATCGTCGCCGCAGTCAATTCGGGGTCGTCCAGGTAGCCGGACATGAGCGTCTTGCCGCGCACGGCGACTTCTCCGATTCCGTCCGCATCAGGCTGGTCGATTTTCAGTTCGAACCCAGGCAAGGGCCGTCCGACGGTGTCCGACCGAAAGGGCTTGAAATCATTGATGGTGACGACGGTACACGCTTCCGTAAGGCCGTAAGCGTTGGAGACAGGAATGCCGAGGCTTTGAAAGAACTCCAATGTCGCAGGCTCCGTGAAAGCGCTGCCGACGAACAAGGCGCGAAGCTCGCCACCAAAAGATTCGTGAACTTGCTTCAGCAAGCGGCGGCTGATCGCGAGATTGGTTCCGCGTCCGACCAGGAGGCGGTTCGTTGCGATCAGGCCGTTTAGAATTGCGCGCTTCACTTTCGGCAGATCCGCGAAGCGAGCCCGCAGTCCTTTTTCCAGATTCTTCAGAACTGCCGGAACAAGCGTCATGTAGGTGATCTTGAAGCGAGGAAACGCTTCGCGCACGAATTCCGGCCGCAGGGTGCGGAGATGGACCACGCACGCACCACACGTGAATGGCCCGATGAATCCGACCATGAAATCAACGGCGTGATTGGTCGGGAGTATCGAAAGATAGCGAACACCCGGCCAGAAAGGATACAGGGAAGTCAGCGCCATGCACTGCTCGAGATAGCACTCATGCGTCAACACGCAGCCCTTTGGTCGGCCGCCCGTTCCCGACGAATAGACGATGCATGCCGGGTCGTCACGCTTGCGCTCGCGAAACTCCGGTTCTCGCGCGCTGCGAAAATCTTCCCAACGCCGCGCCCCAGCAAGATCGGCGCTGGGAGGTGCTTCCGTCACCAGGACTAAAGAAAGTTGCTGCTGGGAAAAGTTGGCCGCTTGCGTAATGGCGCGCCACAGGGCGAACTCGGTGATGAGCACTTTGGCCTTCGAGTGGGCCAGAAGTTGAAGATGCTCATCGGCAGTCAGCTTGTAATCGAGGGGAACCAGCACGCCGCCGGAGAAGAAAATCGCATAGGCGGAAATCAGCCATTTCGATTGATTGGTCATGATAATGGATGCGCGGTCGGCCGCGGCAAAACCGGCGTCCTGCAAAGCGGCCGCGAGCGGCAAGGCCGCGTCGCCGAACTGGCGAAACGTGATCCGCGTTGGCGTGC
>JBEKVL010000953.1:0-2611 GCA_049514055.1 Tepidisphaeraceae bacterium
CGGCCATCAGTGACGGGATCAACCGCTTTGAGCAGGACTACATGGGTCGTGGCCCTACACAGATCAAGGTCTACCTCGTGAATGACCTTCTTCTGGTCCGTCTCCAAGGAATATTGACTGCAGCTGAGCAGCACCTGGTCAAGACGCTCCAGCCCGAGAAGGGCAGAGACCTGCTCAAAGAGGTCCGGAGCCAACTCCTCGAAACGGCACGGCCGTTCCTGGACGCACTCGTGTTAGAGGTCACGGGTGCCAAGACCAATTAGTCTGCACCACGACATCAGCACCAAGACCGGAGAAGAATTGATCGTCTTCACCCTGGTCGAGTCGCCCCTCTTCCGCGAAACACGGAAGACATAACGGGAGATGCGTTGTCCTTGAGGCGGCGGAAATACTCTGCACACGGGTGCCAATCCGGCCGCACCGTTCAATCGATCTCCACCTCGACTCTGTGCTCCAGGCGATCGTCGTTCATTCGCAGCATTCGGTCGGGCTGTTCCGCTCCGTCTGCAATCAGGCGTTTGACGACCTTCCCTTCACCGGAGTTGCGGAAGGTGATGTGGTAGAGGGTTTCCCGGTAGCGGTAGTGAATCTTGAAGGTCTGCCAATCGGCCGGGAGGCACGGGGCGAAACGCAGGCGGTCCACTTCCAGATGGAGCCCGATGAGCGATTCGGTAATCAGGCGGTACATCCAGCCGGCTGAGCCGGTGTACCAGGTCCAGCCGCCGCGGCCGGCGTGTTGGGGGTTGGCGTAGACGTCGGCGGCCACGACATAGGGCTCGACCTTGTATTTGCGGATCGCGGCTTCGCTGTCGCCGTGACGTACGGGGTTGATGAGTTGGAACAACTCCCACGCCTTCGCGGAGTCGCCGGCGGCGGCGAACGCCATGACGGCCCAGATCGCGGCATGGGTGTACTGGCCGCCGTTCTCGCGCACGCCGGGCACATAGCCCTTGACGTAGCCGGGGTTGAGCGGGGACTTATCAAACGGCGGATCGAACAACTGGATGATGCCGATGTCCCGCTTTACGAGCTGCTGGTCGACGGCCGCCATGGCCCGGCGCGAGCGGTCCGGGTCGGCCGCGCGCGAGAGCACGGACCAGCTTTGCGGGATCGAGTCGATGCGGCATTCGGGGTTTGATGCGGAGCCGAGTGGCTCGCCGTTGTCAAAATATGCCCGGCGATACCATTCGCCGTCCCAGCCATGCTCCTCGATGTTCCGGCGGAGTTTATCGGCTTCAGACTTGCACAGGGTCGCGATCGGTTCGTCTCGACGTTGTGCGGCCAGGTCGGCGAACTGCACGAGCACGTCGTACAGGAAGAAGGCAAGCCACACACTTTCGCCTTTGTTTCCTTCGCCGACGAGATTCATGCCGTCGTTCCAGTCGCCGCAGCCCATCAGCGGCAGGTCATGCTGGCCGAAACGCAGGCCCTGTTTGATCGCGCGCACGCAATGGTCGTAGAGCGTGGCCGCTTCCTCCGACCGGGCGGGCAGGTCGTAATAGCTGTCCTCCTCCGGCTTGACGGCGCGCCCCTCCAGGAACTGGACCTTTTCATCGAGCACGCCCGTGTCGCCGAGCGCTGCGATGTAGCGGCAGGTGGCGTACGGAAGCCAGAGGAAATCGTCTGAGATTCGCGTGCGAACGCCGCGGCCCAAAATTGGATGCCACCAGTGCTGCACGTCGCCCTCGCGGAACTGGTGGGCGGCGCAACGCAGGAGTTGTTCGCGCAGCACGGCCGGCTGCGCATGCACCAAGGCCATCGCGTCCTGAAGCTGGTCGCGGAAACCGTAGGCCCCTCCGGATTGGTAGAATCCGCTGCGTCCCCAAATACGCGAGGCCAGCACTTGGTAGAGCAGCCAGCCGTTGGCGAGGAAATTGACCGTCGCGTCGGGCGTCTCGATTTGCACCGCGCCCAGCGCCCGGGTCCAGAACTTGCGGACGGCTTCCAACGCCGAGCGCGCCGGACCCACGCCGCGGAAGCGGGTCACCAGATTGCGCGTGTCGGGCAGATCCCGGCCGGTGCCGAAGGTGAAGACGATCTCGCGCTCCTGCCCATCCCCCAGATCGATGGCCACTTGAATGGCGGCGCAAGGGTCGATGCCCGCGCCGACGCGGCCGGACAGGCGGGTACGGGACAGGCAGGCCGGATCGGCGGGGGTTCCGTTGCGGCCGAGGAATTCGCCGCGGTCGCCGGTCACGGTGCGCTTGGATTCGCTGGAGTCGAGGAACACCACGCGCCGGGCGAACTCGCTGTTGTACGCGTTTCGCGCCAGCAGCGCGCCGGTTTTTGGATCGATCTCGGTCACGACATGGGGCGCGTGTGTTTCTCGCCGATCACCGAGCAGCAGTTCAAAGAATCCCGTTACCGACAGCCGCCGCGCGCTCCCCGAGGCGTTGCGGAGGCGGATGGTGATGAACTTGATCGGAGCGTCGATGGCGACGTAGACACGCATTTCCGTGAAGATGCCGTCCTGCGTGTATTCAAAGGTGCTGTAGCCGAAACCATGGCGGGTCGTGTACGGCATCGGCCCGCGTGCCGGCAGGGGCGAAGGAGACCAGAGCCGTCCGATCTCTTCGTCGCGAATGTAGAAGGCCTAGCCACTGGCGTCGCC
>JBEKVL010000954.1:0-2611 GCA_049514055.1 Tepidisphaeraceae bacterium
CGGCAAACAGGTGACGCGCGCCATCGAAACCAAAGACGGCGGAATCACTTCGCACCTCGACTGGAATAACGCCGATGGCCAGACGTTAGCCCTTGAGCGACGCGCGATCGTGTCGCACAAGGCTGACGGACTGACGCTCATGACCTGGACCACCGAACTCTCGCTCCCGTCCGGAACGTCCGCGGCAAAGCTGACGGGCAGTCATTATTTCGGCTTGGGCATGCGCTTCCCCCACTCGATGGACAAGGCCGCGAAGTTCCTGCTCGCCCAGGACGACCCCAGGGGCGAACTCGTCCGCGGCGACGAGCAGGTGCGCCCCACGGCCTGGGTGGCCGCCCAGGGCACGATCGACGCCAGGCCCGTGACCGTGGCCCTGTTCGATCACCCGAAGAACCCGCGGCATCCCAACTGCGCCTTCACCATGACCAATCCCTTCTCCTACCAGTCCCTGACCCTCAATCTCTGGAAGGAACCTATGACCCTGGAAGCCGGCAAGAGCCTCTCGCTCAAGTACGGCGTGGCGGCCTGGGATGGGCATGTGGACAAAGAGACGATCCAGCGGGCCTATGATCAGTGGCTCAAGTTCTGGTAGGACAGGCGTTCTTGCCTGTCGTGCGACAGACATTCCTGTCTGTCGATGCGCGGTGGGACAGGCATTCTTGCCTGACGATGCACCAATATCCGCGACAAGCGTCAGGCGATTTGATCGATTTGGTAATGTGACCAATTATGAAACTGTGTTCGACCAGTTGGGCTCTCGCGGTCGGGATTGCGCCGGCCATTGTCTGCGCCGCGCCGGCCGTGGCGATGGGCGAGTTCGATTTCCACCAGGATGACATCATCGGCACCTCGCTCGATCTGCTCGTGTTGTCCAAGTCGCCTTCGCTGGCGATCCACTGCCGGGCGGCCGCGCTCGGCGAGATCGAACGTTTGCGCCAAATCCTGAGCATCTACGACCCGGCCAGCGAGATCAGCCAGGTCAATCGCGGCGGCGCGATCCGCTCGCCCGAACTGGCCAAACTTCTCGACATCTACCGCCGTTGGGAAGGCCGCACAGGCGGCATCATCGTCGCCCGCATCGGCCGGGCTATCGCACAATGGAAGGCCCGATCTTCCGTCGGCGCCTTCCCAGCGACAGACTGTTATCCTGAGCGTACTCGCGAAGGATCTGGCACTGAAGTCCAAAGCCGGATGCTTCGCGGGTACGCTCAGCATCACGACCCTGGCAATGCGGACAGTTTGCGATGCGGCGAATGCTCTGCTCGCACCGCCAGCCCTGCCCAACTCAACGTCGACGCCCTCGGCAAAGCCTTCATCATCGACCGCGCTACATCCGTTGCCGCCAGGATAGCCCCGGCCGGCATCCTCAACATCGGCGGCGACCTGCGCGTCTGGGGCGATCGCACTTGGAAGATCGGCGTCGCCGACCCGCACAATCCGTCCGAGAACGCGCCGCCCATCGGAATCGTCGAACTTCGGAACGGCGCCGTGGCCACCAGCGGCGACTACGCCCGAGGTCGGCACATCATCGATCCCCGCACGCAATCGCCCGCTCGCATCTTGTCCAGCGCCACCGTAGTCGCCGATGATTGCGTCACCGCCAACGCCCTGGCCACGGCCGCCTGTGTCGCGGGCGAAGAGGCAATGCAGTGGCGCGACGAGTCTGTGCGCGGCTGGATGCTGGTGGACGCGAACGGCCGGCGCACCTGCGCCGGCAACGTCGGCGAATGCCGGGCTGTGGCCTTGGCCGACAAGCCCGCCCTCTGGCCCAGGGACTTCCAGGTGTCGATCCAGCTTTCGCTCGTCAAGCAGCAGGGCCACAGAACGCATCGCCCCTATGTCTGCATCTGGGTCGAAGCCGCCGACGGCACGGTCGTCCGCAGTGTCGCCGTCTGGGGCAAAGAGCGGAAATACCTCCGCGACATGTCCACCTGGTGGAAGGCCACCGGCGGCAAGGACGACCTGATCCGCTCGGTTTCCCGCGCCTCGCGCGAGGCGGGCCAGTACACCGTGACCTGGGACGGCACCGACGACAAGGGCGCCCCGCTGCCCAAGGGCGACTATACCATCCGCCTCGAGATCAACCGCGAAAAAGGCCGCCACGTCAACGAGTCGGTCAAGCTGACCTGCGGCGACGAGAAACAGTCGGCCACCATTAAGGCCACGCCGGAGTCCGACGCAACAACTATCGACTACGGACCCAAGACCGACCTCAAGTGATCCGCAAACTCCTTAACCTCTGTCGCGCGCTGCACATCTACACCACGCTGGCCGCGCTGCTGCTCCTGCTCTTCTTCGCGGTCACCGGCTTCATCGCCAACCACGACGACTGGTTCAACGTGTCCGCCAGATCCGTGCGTGAAGCCCAAGGCAGGATCGACCCCGCCATCCTCGGCAGGGCCGACCGGCTCGATGTCGTCGAGCGACTCCGGAAGGACCACGGCATCCGGCTGGGCGTCAACTCCTATGAACCGGACGATCAGTCCATCCGCGTGGTCTTCAAAGGCCCCGGCCGCGCCGTCGAGGCCGACATCGACCGCGCCACCGGCCAGGTCAAACTTCACTTCGAAACCAGCGGCCTGCTCGGCTTCCTCGGCGATCTACACAAAGG
>JBEKVL010000955.1:0-2610 GCA_049514055.1 Tepidisphaeraceae bacterium
TACATAGCGCCGCCGGCGCCATTGGTGAAGTCATTCGTGTCACCCTGATTCTGCCAGGCAGAAGCGCTGCTGGTACGGATGCCCTTGTCATTGGTGCTGGTGGTTGCGCTGGCCCAGCCCCAGATTCCCGCCAAAGTTCCATTGCCCGCGGCCGGAGTGGTGACGATGAACACCTCCTGCGGCGCAGTCGCGGTTGACATGACGAGCTGTGTCGGGCTTGTGCCGGTGAAGCGAACGACGCCCATGCCGTTAAGGCCGTTGGCGACATACAGCGGCTGGTTGGCGGCGGTTGTCTGGGTGAAATTCATGCTGGCAATTTCATCGTTCCAGGCGCTCACTTTGTTCGAGGCGTCCATGACAATCTTGGCGGTGTCGGATGCATCCAGGCGATACGTTGCCGAGGCCAACGCGGAAGGCAGCAGTGTGGCTGCTTGCGGTAGCTTGAGCGAGCCGGTCGTGACGATGGTGCTGCCGGTGTACGTGTTATTGCCGACTAGGACGAGAGTGCCCGAGCCGACCTTGGTCAGACCGCCGTCGGTCGCGGCCACGCCACCATGGCTCAGGGACTGGGATACCGTGACATTGAAGTTTTGAGTGTCAATGATGGCACCGGAATCCAGAATGCGTGCAGCGCCGTTGAGCCCGCCCAGGAAGGTGGTGCTGTTGCCCGTAGCGCGGAGAACGCCGCCGTTGAAGTTGAGGTTGGCGGTGGGCGTGCTGCCGGCGGTAAACGCCTGGCTGATGGCGCCGACGGCGAGGATCCCACTGGCGCCATTGCTGAAACTCGCCCCGTCGCCGAGGTTGAGGGTGCTGACGGCGTTCCCGCCGTTGGTGGACGGGTGGCCGAAGGTCAGCGACGGGAGAGTAACCACGCCGGCGCCGCTGATGTTGAGCGTAGCGGCAGCGCGGACGCCGAGATTCATGCCTACAGCCGTGGAGGTGAAGGTGCCGCCGCTGACAGTCATCGTGGATGGACCACTATTGTTCGAGATGCCGAGGAAGCTGGTGCCATTGAAGATGACGGTGCCGCCGGTCTGGGTGTAGGTTCCGGGGCTGGCGGTCGCGTTTTGACCGAGGAGGAAATTGGCGCCACTGACGGTCAGCGAGCCGCCACTGATCGAGAACACGCCCGCCGTGTTTGCCGTGTCGCCAACCGTGAAGTTACTAGAAACGGTCAGGTTCCCATCAGTCATGGTTAGGGTGCCGGCGCGAGCGGTGAGCGCACCGGTGGTGCTGGGCGCTCCGCTTAGCGTCAGAGTCTGGGTGCCGGTGCCGACCTTGGTGAAACCACCGCTGGTTGAGGCACCGGCAAGGTTGCCGGTAAAGGCCGTGGAGGTGTTGTCGGCGCCTGTGGAGAGCGTGCCATTGCCAACCAGGACCGTGCCAGCCCCGGTGAGGGAGCCGATGGTTTCGATGCAATTGTTGAGGTCAAGGGTAGCCCCGGCGTGAAGGTTCACGGTCGAGGTATCGGGAATGCTGTTACTGGCGGTTGTGCCGATACCCCACTTGTACAGCAGATACTGCTCGACGGCCTGCTGCTGGGCGGTTGACAAGACGCTCTGGAACATGATCACTTCACCGATATCGCCGGTGTAGGGACGCCCGTTGTAGTACAGGCCCAGTGCGGTTGCCGTAAACGCGTTGTTGGACGCTCCGTGCAGCGCCGTCAACACGTGGGCGGATCCAACCGTGAATCCCGGGTTGGTTCCCTGCAATACGCCGTTGATGTACATGGCGCCACCGGTGCTATACGTGAAGTCATTCGTGTTTCCCTGATTCTGCCAGGCGGTGGCACTGACCGTGCGGATGCCCTCGTCATTGGTGCTGGTGGTCGTGCTGCCCCATCCCCAGATTCCCGCAAGGCCCGCATTGCCGGAGCCCGGATCGGTGACGATGAACACTTCCTGCGGCGTGGTCGCGGTCGACATGACGAGTTGGGTGCTGCTCGAACCCGTGAAGCGGACGACGCCCTTGCCGTTGAGGGCGTTGGCGACATAGAGCGGCCGATTGCCGGCGGTCCCCTGCGTGAAGTTCAATCCGTTCGCGGTTTCGTCGTTCCAGGCGGCGACCTTGTTGGAGGCATCCAGAACGATCTTCGTTGGGTCGGACGCATCCAATTGGTATTGGGCGAGCGCCAGCACACCAGTGGGCGCGCTGACCCCGAGTTTGACTGTTCCGGCCTGGATGTCGGTGGAACCCGAGTAGGTGCTGTTGCTGGCCAGAACCAGGGTACCGGAGCCAACCTTGGTCAGAGAGAGCAACCCGGCGGTGTTCTGAATGGTGCCGGAGAATGTTGCAGTGCCACTGTTGCCCGCAGTGAGTGTCGCGGTGGTTGCCGCGGCCGTGTTGTCGATGAGGCCCGTGCCGCTCAACGAGCCCACGGCGATGCTCGATCCATTGAGATCGAGGATGCCAGTACTGCTTATGGTCAGAGAGCTGCCCGGGGCTCCGAGTGCTGTGGTGCTGCCGGCCCTAAGCGTACCGGCGTTGATGGTCGTGCCGCCGGCGTAGCTGTTGTTGCCGGAAAGAGTGATTGTGCCGGTGCCGGCCTTGGTGAGAGCGAGCGAACCCGCGGTGTCGCGAATGACACCAGAGAAGGTGGAGGTGGCG
>JBEKVL010000956.1:0-2609 GCA_049514055.1 Tepidisphaeraceae bacterium
CCGCCGACGGAAGACATGATCAGAATCGCCAGCGTCGAGAGTGCGCCTAGCTGCGCGCGCGTCCGGCAGATGCTGGCGAGCAGCATGCCAAAAGCGCCGACCGCAAAAGCGGTGCACACGCCCATCACCACAAAACCGGGGATATGACCGAGGAAATCGAGCTTGAAGACAGCCCAGGCCCAGACAAACATCAGCACCAGTTGTGAGAACGCCAGCATGGTGTTGTACGCCAGTTTGCCTGCCAACAGCGATGTCATGGTCACACGCGAACTGAGCACGCGCTCCAACGTGCCGCTGTCGGCTTCATCCAGTAGCGACCCCGAAGCACCGCTCGCTGTGAAGAGCAGGAACATCACGCCGATCCCGGCGGCATAGAAAGACACCATGGGATTGTTCTTGTTTTCTCCGACCACGGCTCGGGTCTTGACCGCGACGACCCCGCCGCCGCTGGGCCCATTGCGGGCGGCGTCCTCTCCGGCACCGGTTCCCGCGTTCTCACTCTCTCGCTGACGCAGCCGTTCAAGGCTGGCATCCATCCGCGCACGTTGTTCCGGCGTGAATCCTCCGACGAACTGATCCGCGTACTTTGATCCCTGCTCCGCCATGGCGTCTGGCATGGAAGTCATGGCCACCTCTTGCAGAAGACCCCCGACCATCTGCGGCGCCACTGGATCACTGCTGTCGTTCAGTAACTGAATCGTTGGGCCGTTTTGGTCGCCGCGGAAAGAGATTGGATTCTCGCCGAAACCACGCGGGACGATGAGCGCGACCGGTGCATCGCCCGCCTTCACCGCTGCTTCCGCGGTTGCGGCCGTATATTCCGGTGATTGTGCGCCGCTCTTGGACGCGGGTCTCGTTCTAATGACCAGGGAACCTTCCCGTTCCAGGCCCCTTACCAGTTGTTGCGATGCATGGCTCTGGTCTTCGTCCACCACGATGACGGTGACTTTCGGCACGGCATCTCGGCGGCCGCCGAAGATGACGGCAAAAATGGTGAAGAAGATGATCGGCAGGATGAAACTCAACGCCAGCGCCGCTCGATCGCGGCGCAGGGAAACCATGGCGGTGCGTATGATGGGGACGATCATTCGCGCAACTCCCTCCCCGTCAAGTGCAGGAACACCGACTCGAGGTTCGGACGGCGCAACGACACGTCAACCACGTCGAGGCCCGCCCTGGCTGCATCGTCGAGCAGGCCGGCAATTTCCGTAGGACGTTCAACGGAGAACTCTGCGGTGGAGTCGACCAAACGCCCTCCGCGCAGCCCGACCCACGCAGCGATCCCGTCAGGGGGGCCCGCGAAGCGCGCCAGAACCTGGCTGCGAGAGGCAAACGCGCTGTGAACCAGCTCTTCGTTCGTGCCCAAGGCGATGATGCGCCCGTGGTCAACGATGGCGATGCGATCGCACAGCCGCTCCGCTTCTTCCATATAGTGCGTGGTATAGATGATCGCAGTCCCTTCGCCATGGAGCTCTTCGATCATCTCAAAGATGCGACTACGCGACTGCGGGTCCACCCCTACGGTCGGCTCATCCATCAGTACCAGCTTGGGACGGTGAATCATCCCGGCTGCCATGTTCAGCCGCCGCCTCATCCCACCGGAGAGATTCTTGGCCAGATCTCCGGCCCGGTCTTGAAGCGACGACCAGTCGAGGCACCATGCGACGGCTTGCCGCAGCCCGGTCCCGGCCAGCCCGTGGTATCGCCCGAAAGTTTCTAGATTTTCCTTGCACGTGAGCCGCGGATAGAGGGCCAGCTCTTGCGGCACCCATCCCAGCGCCTCGCGGGCCGAGTCTGAACTGGCCGGAGAACCGAAGACTGCGATCCGGCCTGCATTCGGAACCACTCGGCCAACAATGGCGCGGATCAACGTGCTCTTGCCCGCTCCGTTTGGCCCGAGCAATCCCAGGCATTCGCCACTGCGCAATTCGAGCGTGATGCCATCCACGGCAGTCACCGGGCCGAATCGCTTGACCAGCGATTCAATCTGCAGAGGCAACATCGAAGATGAAATCGCACCGGCCGGCTCAGACACCAGGCAATCTCCTGACTTTCGCGACCGACGCCATGTTACTCCTACGGCGCGGAACGGCGCAGAGTTTCATCGTGCGCGAGGGATTTGTCGCCCGCGATGCTACGACGTATAATTCGAGGTTTAGGCAGGGGGCGCTGAAAGCGCCTGTAGGAGCGCACCGCGTGGGCGAAGCCAAACCGCTTCCAGTGAGACCGAAGGGGCAAACAGGGCCGGCGCCCGAGCCGGAAGTCCTGCGCGTCCGCGGGGCGAGGGTTCACAACCTCAAGAACATCAGCTTCAGCATCCCGCACAACGCCATTACGGTGGTCAGCGGCGTCTCCGGGTCGGGCAAATCTTCGCTCGCATTCGACACCATCTACGCCGAGGGCCAGCGGCGCTACATCGAGTCGCTTTCGACCTACGCGCGGCAATTCCTCGAGCGCATCGAAAAGCCCGACGTGGACGAGATCACCGGAATCGCTCCGGCGATTGCGATCCGGCAGAAGAATGCCACGCGCAATCCCCGCTCGACCGTCGCGACCGCGACCGAGATTTACGACTATCTGCGGCTGCTCTACGCGCGTACGGGCCGAAC
>JBEKVL010000957.1:0-5203 GCA_049514055.1 Tepidisphaeraceae bacterium
CCGCTGCCGTCTCCACTGCTCTGGCCGCCTCCGCCGGCGCCAGCGCGCATCGCCTACATCGGACGAATTGCCGCCAGTTCCGATCTCAAACCAGCCCGGGACGCCCTGCAGGGTCTGGGAGAGGCGCTCTTCGGCAAGAAAGACGAGTCCGCGGTCGTATCTCCGTTTGCCATGTGTACCGATGGCGGCGAGCGGTTGTTCGTGGCCGACCCCGGCGCGCAGATGGTCCATGTCTTTGACATGGGAACCCGCAAGTACGCCCAGTGGAAGCCGGCGCCGCCGGAACAGTTCACCCAGCCGGTGGGGCTCGCCTGGGACCCGGCCGGACGGCTGCTGGTGTGCGATTCCGTGGGCGAAGCCATTTTCGTCTTCGCCGCTGACGGAACCTACAAGGGAAAACTGGGCGTGGGAGTGCTCCAGCGACCGGCCGGCATCGCCCGGGAACCGGCCACCGGGCGGTTCTTTGTCGCCGACGTTTACGCGCACCAGGTGGTGGTGCTGTCGCCGGAAGGCGAACTGGTCCGGCGGATTGGCGAGCGCGGGGCGGGAATGGGGCAATTCAACTACCCGACGAACCTGGCCTTCGACAGCAAGGGCCGGCTCTACGTCAGCGATTCGCTGAATTTCCGCGTCCAGCAGTTCCTGCCATCGCCCGACCTCAGATTCAACCGCTACATCGGCCGGCAGGGCGACGTCCCCGGCACTTTCTCGCAGCCCAAGGGCATTGCCGTTGACAGCGAGGACCACGTCTACGTCGTCGACTCGCGCTTTGAGAACATTCAGATCTTCGACGACCAGGGGCAACTCCTCCTGTTCCTGGGCGAAGAGGGCGCCGGACCCGGCCAGTTCTGGCTGCCCGCGGGCGCGTTTATTGACGCCCGGAACCGCATCTGGGTGGCCGACACCTACAACGGCCGTGTTCAGGTGTTCCAGTATCTCCCGGCATCGCCCGAGGCCGCGGACGCCGAGCCTGCCACCCAGCCCGCAACCCGGCCCGCGCTTCCCGAGAACTGGGCGCCGTCCAAGGGCGGCCCCGTGCCTGTTCCGACGACAATCCCCACAGAGGAGAAAACGCCATGAGACGCCAATACTCCTGCATCCTCCTGTTGCTCCAGCTCGGGCTCGCGGCAATGGCGCCCGGGGCATCGGGGCAGTTCATGAGCGTGGTCAACTCTCCGCACAATCTTTCCGCGACCGGGCCTGGAACGATGCGGGCCAGTTCCGAACAGCAAGTCTGCATATTCTGCCATACCCCGCACCACGCCTCCGCGGCCCAGCCCCTGTGGAACCGCCAGGTGTGGCCGCAGGCATATAAGCCCTATGCGTCAACCTCACTGCAAGCCAAACCGGGCCAGCCCACCGGCTCGTCCAAACTCTGCCTCTCCTGCCATGACGGGACCATCGCCCTGGGCAATGTCGTCTCCCGCGATCAGGCCATCACCATGGCCCAGGGCATGACGGTGATGCCCGCCGGCCACGCCAACATCGGCACGGATCTGACGGACGATCACCCCATCTCCTTCCGCTACGACGCGGCGCTGCTGGCAAAGAACCCACGACTCAAGGACCCTCGCGGTTTGCCCCGCGCCACCAGGCTGGATGCCAACCAGGAACTCCAATGCACGAGTTGCCACGATGCCCACAACAACAGCAACATGAAATTCCTGGTCATGGCCAACGACAACTCGCAACTCTGCAACACCTGCCACAGCCCGGGCGTCACCACGGTCGTCGGGCATCAGCAGTGCGCCGGCTGCCACCAGCAGCACACCGCCCCCAGCGGGCCATGGCTGCTCAGGAAAGCCAAGGTCGGTGACACCTGCGGCCAGTGCCACAGCGGCGGCACGGGCACGAACCAGGGCGCCAACGTCATGGCCGACATCAGCAAGATCAGCAAGCACGACACCGCGCCGGCGGTGAACATTCCCGACCATGCCCCCTCCGCGGCCGACTGCACCGATTGCCACGGCGCGCACACGATGACCAAGATCACCGCCTCGGCTCCGGCAATTTCCGGGAGGCTCGGCAAGGTCAGGGGTGTCAATTCCACCGGCGCCGCGGTGGCGGAGGCGCAGAGGGAATACGAGGTCTGCTTCCGTTGCCACGGGGACTCGGAGACCCGCACGCCCTACATCCCGAGACATATTGTTCAGAAGAACACACGCGTGGAGTTTGGCCCGTCGTCCACGTCATTTCATCCGGTCGTCGGGATCGGCAGGAACAGCAACGTCCCGAGCCTCCTGCCCGGGTGGAGCACCAGCAGCATGATCTACTGCTCCGACTGCCATGGTTCCGATAGCGGGCGCAAAGTCGGCGGCACCGGCCCGGACGGCGTCCACGGCTCGATCAATCCAGCCCTGCTCAACAGAGGCTACAGCACGACTTACGGGACCAGCGAGAGCGCCGGAGCTTACGCCCTCTGCTATCGCTGCCACGATCGCACCAGGTTGTTGACTGAGAATACGGCCAGCAACCCATTCAAGTATCATAAGAAACACGTCCAGGACTTGAACACCCCTTGTTCCGTCTGCCACGACCCGCACGGCAGCACCAACGCGCGCCTGATCAACTTCGACGCCCGCGTGGTCACTGCCGCCGGTGGTCAGATCAACGCTTCGAGCGTGAAAGCCAGTTGTACCCTGACCTGCCACGGGAAGGCTCATCCCCCGCACTAGACCCGACAACATGGGCACTCCCCGGCAACATCATCGAGAAAAGACTGTCGCGTCCGGCGTGGCCCGCCCGGCCGCATGCCGCGGCGCGGTCAGCGCTTCCACGATTGGCACCGTTGTTCTGGCGACGTTCATGGCATGCTTCTGGGCGGGTTGCGAGATCAAAGTCACGAAACAGAACTACAGCAAGCTGTCCTACTGGTTCGACGGCGTACCCGACCCCAACGCACCGGTCGGATCCCCCCAGAGTTTCGGTAAGAAGGGAACCACCCGCCCCGCGCAACAGCAGATCGTGTCCCGTCACAAACCGTACGTGGAACAGAAGTGCGGCGAGTGCCACACCACCGGGGGCACCCAGCCGGATTTCGCCCTGGCCGCTGCGTCCTGCGTGAGATGCCACGACAAGGTCTTGAAGCAGTACCCGGTCATGCACGGGCCCGTGGTCTCGGGCGCATGCCTGTGGTGCCACACGCCGCACGAATCGGCCATGCCGTTGCTGCTCCGGGCGGAGTCGGCCCAGTTGTGTACCCAGTGCCACGACCGCCGGGTGCTCAGCCCTGAAACCGCCGACCACCAGGCCGAGAAGAAAGGCTGCCTCGAATGCCACACCGGCCACGGCGGCACCGACCGGCGCATGCTCAAAGCGCCCGGGACGTCGCCGGGACCAGCAACGCGACCGTCGCCTGTGCCGGCCATTGGGCCGACCGCGGCGACGGAGAAAGGTGGCCTGTAACCGCGACGGTTCATCGCGGCGATCATTCATCGTGGCGGTGGTTCATCGTGGCGGCGACGCCGACCGCGATCACCGATCGCGGGTACAGACCGATGGCGGCTACAGACGGTTGGCGGTTCGTCAGGTATAAAGGTTGCTGCTGGAGCGCGGGCATTTTGCCCCGAAAGACCATGCGGAAGACGCGAACATCCATGCTTCTGCTCTGCCTCGCCGGCGCCGCCGCGATGCTGGCGCCGGTCTGCCTGCGTGTCCGCGAGGCCTCCGGGGCACAGAGGAAATCAACCATTCCCAGCCCCCACTGGACAGACGAGGGGTGCAAAGTGTGCCACGAGGGTGACGGCGCGGCACACCGGGTCATCGCCCCCGAGGCGGTCGATGACCTGTGCCTCAAGTGTCATGACGGTGTCAAGGCCGCCGCCGAGTTCCACCCGGTTCACCGCAAGTTCGAGGAAACCGCGTCCATCACCAAGCCCCGGGGCTGGCCGGTGGTCAACGACCTGCTCGCCTGTGCCACCTGCCACGACATCCGCTACGCCTGCGATCCGAAGAAGAATTCCGCCGCGCTCAACCGCAATTTTCTTCGCGACTACAGCGTCCGCCGCACCCAGGGACAACCCTTTTGCCAGAACTGCCACGTCGAGAAGGCGTATCGCAAGATCAATCCCCACGAAATGCTGCTGAACCCCGCAGCGCCCGTCCACGCAGGGCCTCAAGCCACGACCGCCCCGGCCACACAGCCGGGGAACGTGCCGGCCGATGCGACCGTGCTCGCCGGCGGCCGGGAAATCATCGAGGACAAGTGCCTCTTCTGCCATACCAGGCCGCTCGATCGCAACCAGATGAAACGAACGGGGAATTCCTTTCTCAAGACCGACCAGGCAACGCTCTGCCGCGACTGCCACGCCCGTCACAAGGATCCGATGATGCAGAGCCACCTCGGCCTGACGGTCAAGCCCGAGATGCTGGCGCTGATGTACGTGCGCGAGCAGATGGGCCTGGCCGGTTCGCCGAGCGCGGCCATCATCGAGCAGGTCGCCAAGGCCGGCCTGAGACCCAAGATGATGGTTACGGCCGCCGGCAACGCCATCGTCTGCTCCACCTGCCACAACCCGCATCAGAACGGCGTTTTCCCCGCGGCCAGCGATCTCGACTACCGCAGCATGCGGTACAACCGCCAGCAAAGACTCGTTTCGCCCGTACACGAGCAGGTCTGGTGCCGTCAGTGTCACAGTATGTAAGGAACAGGCATGAGATACCGTCCCGATATTCCGCTGCTGCTGGCCGTTCTGCTGGCTGTTTCCTGGCCGGTGCGCGCCGCCGACACCGAGGGTTGCCTGAACTGCCACCAGTACCGCGGCCTGGCGCGAATCGATCCGTCCGGCACCAAGATCCTGGATTACTCGGTTGACCCCGCCTATTACACCCGCGGCCTCGGGCCCCACGCGCGGCTCAAATGCACGGACTGCCATGTGCGCGCGGAGGTCGAGGTCTTCCCCCACAAGCCCCTGTCGGCGGTCAACTGCCTCAAGACCTGCCACCTCGACTCGCCGGCGAGCGTCGAGGTCCGCTTCTCGCACGAGCGCGTGTCGCACATGCTTACGGGATCCGTGCATAAGCCGGATGTGCTGCGCAAGGCCAATGTTCTGCTCGGCTCGCCCCTTGCGGACGCGCAGGCACAATGCCTGCTCTGCCACGACGAACCGGCGTTCCGCAAGACCCAGAGCTGGCTGGCCGAAGAGGAATCGGTCCAGCGCTGCAACACCTGCCACGACGAAGGGCTTCCAAAGGACACGAAATT
>JBEKVL010000958.1:0-2608 GCA_049514055.1 Tepidisphaeraceae bacterium
TGGGGTGGCCGGTCTTCCCGAGTTTCTCGCTGCCCCAAGGCGCGGCGGTTTCACCAAAGCCGACGCCGTGGCCAAGCCCCAGTTCCATGTCGATGGAGGGTTGCTCCTCGCCATCGACGTAAATGCGCAGCCGCGTCCTGTCATAGCCCGGCCAGTCGCCGCCGAACCACATGTGCGTCAGGCAACCCTTGCCCTCCTGCCGGAGCAACTCGGCCTCCTTGTAGCCGTCCAGATCAGGGCGTTCCTTGCCGATGGCGCAGAAGGTCTTAAGTTTTGTGAGGTCCACCTCCGTGGTGCCCGCCAAGGCACTCAAGGCGCAGAGAGCTGTTATCCACAACACCGCCAGAGTTCGCATGAGATTCATGGTGGGTGGATTCTACAAGCAACAGACGTGTGAGGGATGGTGATTGTTGACCAAGCCATGCCGGTAATTGTCTTCTGAAACCGGCGAAGCCAAGTGGACCAGCCCTCCGTTCGGCCAATACTGAAGCTTGGCATCGTAGGGCGACCGCATTCTCGCCCTCGACCAGAAGGGCATCCTACGACTGATCCAGGCCAACCCGGAGCGATTCGAGTTGCTCGACCAGCGCGAAGTGGCGCCGGCCGGCTCATGGGCGCACCTGGCGGTGGCCGGCGATGAAATCCATGTGCGCGAGATCAACGGGCTGTCGGTGTTCCGGTGGAAGGCGAAGGCCGAGTAGACGACATCGGCCGATCCTCAACGACGGTCGGGCCGCGATTGGTCCATTCGATCCCCACGCGCGAAAGGAACCAGGTCTTTCCACGGTCGTTGTTCCCCTGGAAGAAGAGCCACGTCGGCCCGTCGGCAGGCATGAATACGCCGGGGTGGCCTGATTCCGATGAGTTCCACTGACCGCTCTGGCCGTTGGGCAGAAGCGGCTTGTCGGAGAGTCGCGTGAAGTGAACCCCGTCGGCGCTGGATGCCACGCCAATCTGCTGTGGCTCGTTGTTGTAGGCCCCGGCATAGAACATGTAGAACATCCCGCCTCGCCGGCAGAGCGTGGGGGCTTCGATACAGTTCTTCTCCCAGGGGAGTTCGGGCTTGAGGATCGGCCCATCGTGTTGCAGTTTCCATGAGCCGCGGGAGAAGTCGCCTGACTTGTCGGCCGCCGCCACGCCGACCATCTGCACTTTCATCGCCGGGTCGCGCGTGGCGAAATAGAGCAGTACCCGCGAGCCGTCAGCAATCGCCTCGGCGTCGATGGCCCGGCCGCAGGTCCAGTCGCCGTTGGGATGAAAGACCGGGTTGGACGCATCGCGCTGGAAGCGGACGCCGTCGTCGGAGACGGCGTGGCAGATGGCGTCGGCCGCCCCGTTGCCGTAGGTCTGGTAGAACAGGTGGACGCGCCCGTTGAGGACAAGAGCCCCGGGCGCGCAGAACCCTTTTCGCTCGCACGCCTGCTCGGGGGCCAGTTCGGTGATCTTCTTCCAGTTGAGCAGATCCGCGCTTTCGGCGATGCCGATGGCCCAGCCGTTGTCCTCGCGTTTATCGGCGAACGGCGGCAGGGAATAGAAGAGCAGATACCGCCCCTTGAACGAGACGACGCAGGGATCCTTGGCAAATGGTCGGCCAAGGCGCGAATCATCGCCCCAATACATCGGCGGAAAGGGCTGGCCAAAGGCGGGAACGCAGGCCAACAGGCAGAGAAAAGCAAGCCGCATGGCGGTATTATATCCGGACAGGCGAGGGATTGTCACCGCCGCCGATGTTTGACTTTCCCCGCCGGTTTTTCGGAAGAGCTAACGGCGGGAAGCCTGCTCGCTAGAAACGAAGAGATCGACCCGGACCACTGCCGTGTCTATTATGGATAGCCGTGGTTACCGCGAAAAACATAACTCGCCGCCCCAGAAAGTTCGTGGTTGTAAACGACCTGATGCAGCATGGCTACAGGTACGAACTGGTCCGGCCCAGGGGCAGGGGATTTCATCCGGGGTTCCGGCCGCAGCTCACGCCCCAAAAGATGCTCAGACTCGGGGTCTTCGGAGGGAAGTACATGACCGACTGCAGGGGAGAGTTCCCGGCCGATTGGTTCACGCGCGCCAAGCTCTGTCCCACGAGGCACGCACCCGAGTTGAACTATTTCAAGGTGAACGCAAGCCTCCCACTTTCACATTGGCAGAAGAAGGGCTGGATTTACAAGGACGACCCTCGCGGGTGGTTCCAGTGGTATTGCCGCTATTACATGGGCCGGCGTATCCCCGGCGAAGATGAGCGTCAGATCGCACGATGGAAGGCCATGAGACGTCACTTAGCCCAGGTGAAGAGGAACTGCGCCAAAGGCGATGGTTCATGCAGGCCGGTCCAAAGGCAAGCGTTGCTGCATTGGGCGTATGATAGCCGCAAGCTGTAGTCGTCTGGGCACGCTCTCGGCTGCACGGGCGATCTTGCGGTATACCCCGACAAATAGCAACCACCCGCCAACCGGCTAGGCGCTGTCTACATATTGTTTCTTAAGCTCGCGGAGCAGTTTGCGGCGCTGTGAGTCGGATCGAGCCCGGCGCATGATCCGCCGCCGATGCAGGGCCTCAACCTGGCTGGCGGGCACCTCGGCTTCCCGATACGGCGGGAGGTCGTCCGCAGCGAAGG
>JBEKVL010000959.1:0-2606 GCA_049514055.1 Tepidisphaeraceae bacterium
GGCCGAACGCGGCGTGCTTTGGGAGGTGCAAAACGAGCGGCCGTCGGTGAACTTTGAAGTGCCTGGGACCAACGCATTGCTGATCGACAAGGCTCGCCAACAGTTCGTCCTTGCCAGCCACCACCCCAGTGTGAGCTGGAACTTCGAGTTGGCGATTCCCACGGACGCCAAACTCCTCGGCGACGGCCAATGGCATCATGTCGCCTTTACCTACTCCCGGGACGCGCGGCAACTGCGGCACTATCTCGACGGCCGGCTCCAGGCGCTTCCCGGCAAGGGTGGTTTCCTGCCGATGATGGGCAAACTTCAGTCCCTGCGTTTGGGCCGTAATCTGGAGGGCAAGCAGGAACTGCACGGCCTGTTGGATGAGATGCGAATCTCCGACACCGTTCGATACGCGGCGGACTTCCAGCCGCCGGCAAGTTTTTCGCGGAACTATGGACCGGATGCGCGCCCGGCGGCGAAAGCAGACGGCCCGCCGCTGCTCTTTCCCCGGGCAGGCGCGAAGTTGCCGCTGGCCCTGGACGGTCGCAAGCACCTCTTCATCGACGATGCCTTGCTGGAGAAGAGCGACGGTCTGACGTTTGCGTCGAACCCGCCAACGCGGCGCGAAGTGACCGATTTTCGTTGCGATCGCCGGTGGGATGCGGCGCCGCGGTTGGGTGGGGGGGCGCCTGACGTCAGTTCAATCTTCGACGACGGCGACGAGTTGAAGATGATTTACACCAACGGCGGCATGTGGGGTGGAAAGTCGCACGCGATCTGCCTTGCGCAGTCGAAGGACGGCGTTCACTGGGAAAAGCCGGCCCTGAATGTGAAAAGTTGGTGCGGTTCGACCAACAACAATATTGTCCTGCTCGATACCGCCCAGGGGATGGCGCTACGCGACTCGCGGCCGGGCGTCCCCCCGTCCGAGCGCTATAAATACGTCGCCTGGTGCATGATGCGCGGTTTCTACGTGTTCACCTCGCCCGACTGCATCCACTGGCAGCGGAACGAAACGATCGCCCTGCCTTTCGACCCCGACGCCAGCATCAGCTTGTATTGGGACGATCAGGTGGGCCGGCACCGCGGCACGATCCGCAGCTACAACCCCAGCAAGGGTCGCGGGACGGCGCGCGTCAATGCGCCCGATCTGATGCGGCCGTGGCCCTTCAAACCGGTGGCCAAGCCCGCCTGGCATTGGATCCTTCCGTTGCCGTTGCCCTCCAGCGGCGAACTTCCCGAGATCGACATGCGAGGAGAGACGTATCGGCACATGGCGGTCAAATATCCTTGGGCGCCCGACGTGTATCTGATGTTTCCATGGCGCTATGTGGCCGGAAAAAACATCCGCCCGGGCAGCTTCCTCATGGTCAGCCGCGACGGTGAGAATTGGAAGGTCTATGAGAACCCCTATTATTTCCCCGCCGGATGGACCATGGATGGCCGAGAGGTCTTGGAGGCGCTCACGGAACAGGGCCTTGTCCGCCGCGGCGATCAACTCTGGCAATGGGGAACCGTGCGATTTACCGAGCACGGCGGCGCGCTCTACCGTGGCGTCGAGCACGAAGGCTCGGGCTTCGACCGCTTGCTTCGCCTGACACAACGCCTGGACGGCTTCGTATCACTGGATGCCGCGAAGACGGGCTGGGCCGTGACCAAGCCGCTTACATTCGCCGGCCGGCACTTGGAACTGAACCTTGTCGCTACCGGAGGCGCCCGCGTTGCCATCCTCGACCAGGATGGCAAGCCGCTGCTGGGTTTCGACATTGCCGACTGCCGGCCCATCAAGGGCGATTCCCTCCGGCATCGCGTCATCTGGAAGGGCGGCGATCTGGCTTCGCTCCAAGGCAAGACGGTGCGTCTGCGATTGAAGTTGGAGGACGCCAAGCTCTATGCCCTGCAATTCGTCGGCCCATAGCTGGTATGGTGTCAAGTCTTGACCTTTACATGGTAATCCCACTGACGACAGCGATGACCCCACAACGGGCGGGTGGAAAGTCGTTCGCGGCGGCTCGTGGAACGACACGGCCCGTTACGCCACCAGCGCCTCGCGGTGGCGATACCATGCCTACCAGCCGGTGTACAACGTCGGCTTTCGCATCGCGGTTGAGATCGACGGTGAACTGCTGACCGCCGACCGCGCGAAATGACTGCTCGGCATCCTGGAACCGTTGGAGCTAGCCCACCTTTGAGGAGCGACTTTCATGAAAAATACCATGTTGCTGATTTGTCTGGCCTCATTCGGCGTGCTTTTCGGGACGACCCGACCGTCGGTCGCCGACGAGCACACCATCGCCTTGTGGCTGTTCGACGAGCCGCAGTATCCGAACATGACGTTGACCGATGCCGGCCCGCTACAGATCGATTTGCGGCTGGATACCGGCCGGGAATTTTCCGCGGACTTGGCCCAAGGAGCGTGCGGCATGGTCGCGGGCAAGTTTGGCAATGCCCTGCGGCTGCCGTTGGGCAAGGGGCGGGGCGTCACCGTGCCGACCGACTGCAGTTACGGCGGCTCGGTGCCCATTTCCGTCGGCGGCAATGTCGTTCCCGAGCCTTGCAACCTCGGCAATTACGATTGGACCGTGGAATGCTGGTTCAAGGCCGATGGCCAGCAGGCCGAA
>JBEKVL010000960.1:0-2602 GCA_049514055.1 Tepidisphaeraceae bacterium
TGCATATAGGAATATGGGCACCGGATCGGTCATTCACAAGACCGATGAAGCCGGCATGACGTTCTTGGGCTTCCTCGTGCTCTTTGATCCGCCCAAGCCCGACATCGTCAAGACCATCGGCATCCTGAAGGATCTCGGCGTGTCGCTGAAGATCATCACGGGGGACAACCACCTGGTCGCGGCCAGCGTCAGTCATCAGATGGGCTTATCCAATACACACATTATCACCGGTCCGGAGCTGCGCCAGATGAGCGATGGCGCGCTGCTTACACAGGTGGGTGCCGCGGATGTCTTCGCGGAAATCGAACCCAATCAGAAAGAGCGCATCATCCTCGCTCTCCGGAAGATGGGCAATGTCGTGGGGTACATGGGGGACGGCATCAATGATGCCTCGGCGCTCCATGCCGCCGATGTCGGCATCTCCGTTGACAGCGCCGTGGATGTCGCCAAAGAGGCGGCAGACATCGTGCTGCTCGAAAAGGACCTGTCGGTGCTGGTGCAGGGGGTCCGGGAAGGGAGGACCACCTTCGCGAACACGCTGAAATACGTGTTCATGGCGACCAGTGCGAACTTCGGAAACATGTTCAGCATGGCCGGCGCGTCCCTCTTCCTGTCGTTTCTCCCCTTGTTGCCCAAGCAGGTGTTGCTCACCAACCTCATGACCGATTTCCCGGAGATGACGATCGCGACCGACCGCGTGGACACGGAAATGGTGGCCTATCCTCGTCGCTGGGACATCAAGGCGATTCGGAAGTTCATGATCACCTTCGGTCTGGTGAGTTCGGTGTTTGACTACCTCACCTTTGGCGCCCTGCTGTTCATTCTGCATGCGACGCCGGAGCAATTTAGGACCGGCTGGTTTCTGGAATCCGTTGTGTCGGCGTCATTGATTGTCCTGGTGATTCGCACCCGGAATCCGTTTTTCAAGAGTCGACCATCGAAGTCCCTGTTCACGGCGACGCTCTTGGTTGCCGTCGTCACACTGATCTTACCCTTCACCCCGCTCGCGCGGCTCTTTGGATTCGGCCGGCTGCCGATTCCGTTCCTACTGATGCTGGGGATCATCATCACGCTCTACCTCATCGCAGCGGAGATCACAAAGACGCTCTTCTACCGGAAGGTGAAGATATGATGGCGAGATTGGTCGAAATAGCCGCAGGGCCGATCGCGATGGGACGAGGCGTTTGAGTTGAGGACGCCTGAGAGAGGATTGACATGCGCTGCCGGCACTTCGGGATCCGCTACACGATGGTGTTGATGGCGGGCCAGCCCCCTGCCTGCGGAAAGGAGGGCTGGTGGATCCGTCGAATGCCCGCGGCGGCCCTGGCGCATTCCCACTGGCGTCCCGACGCCGACGTGGTCGAGACGGTCGGGGCGATCACAGTGACCGTGGAGTTGGCAGGGGTGGATGAGGAGGATGTGGCCGTTCTCCTGTTCGAGGATGCTCTGGTGGTCGAGGGCCGGCGCGAGTTGCCCCGGTGCGAGGGGGACGGGGTGTACCACGTGGCAGCCATCCGGCAGGGGCCGTTCCGGATCGAGGTCCCGCTTTCGGTTCGGATTGATCCAAAGGGGGTAGTCGCCCGCTGCGAACGTGGCCTCGTGTGGGTCCGGCTGCCCAAGGCGAACGGAAGAGGCGTGTCATGAGTCCAGAGAACTCGGATCTCCAGACGAGTAGTCCTGCGCTCCCGGATGCACTCCCGGTGTTGCCACTGCGGGGGACCGTGATCTTCCCCATGGCGGTGGTGCCGCTGGCTGTCGGCCGGCCGGAGTCCGTGAAGTTGGTGGACGACGCGATGCGCGGCGGCCGCCTCGTGGCGCTGGTTGCCCAGCGCACGGATACGGATACGGCCGTTGCGACAACTTTCGAAAATCTGTATCGGGTGGGAACGGCGGGGATCATCCACCAGCTCGCCCGTATGCCCGACGGTAGCCTGCGGCTCATGGTGCAAGGGATTGAGCGAATCCGGCTTCTGGATGTTCAACAGACAGAGCCCTACCTTGTGGTGCATATTGCGCCAGCGCCGGACACACGCGAGACCGCCGCGGAGAGCACAGAGACGGCGGCACTGCGCCGCGCTGCCGTGGATCTGTTTCGGCGGTTAGTTGGCCTGGCTGGCGATCTGCCGGATGAACTCGCCGTAGCCGCCGAGAACCTCACGGATTCACGCCAAGTGGCGTATCTCATCGCGACGGTGGCGCCGCTGGAGCCAGATGTACGCCAGGAGATCCTGGAGCTCGATCCCGTGGAAGCGAAGCTGCGTCGGCTGGTGGATCTGCTCCAGCGCGAGCTGGCAGTCCGAGAGCTGGGCCAGAAGATCACCACGGAGACCCAGGAGCGACTCTCGAAAGCCCAGCGCGAGTTCTACCTGCGGGAACAGCTGCGATCCATCCAGACGGAGCTGGGCGAGAAGGGCGAAGCTGGCGCGCCCGATGAGACCGCCGAGCTGCGCCGCCAGATCGAGGCAGCGCACCTGCCTGAGGAGGCTCGCAGCGAGGCCGAAAGGGAACTGCGCCGCCTAGCCGGAATGGCGGCCACCTCCCCGGAGTACGGGCTCACGCGGTCCTATCTCGAGTGGATGGCGAGCCTGCCCTGGACCACGCT
>JBEKVL010000961.1:0-2591 GCA_049514055.1 Tepidisphaeraceae bacterium
GACATGCCTGACCCAGCAGCAGCGATGCCTGGGCGGCGTCAACGAACTTCGGATACTTCACGGTCAGTTCGTAGAGGATGCTCGGGGCTTCGGCGGCTCGTCCGGCGCCGACGAGCGCCGATGCCTTCTGCATGGTCGCCCGCGCGCGCTGGGCCTCGGTGATGGCCTTGTTGGCCAGCACCGTCTCGGCCTCGCGCGTCGCTGGGTCCCACAGCCGTTCGGCCAGCAGCACGTCGATCACCGCCATGGTGCTGTCGGGCTGGTTCAGCTCGCTGCGCAGCGCGGCCACCATCCTGGTGGCGTAGGGTTCGTCCGGCGCAAGTTGGAGCGTCCTGGTCCACGCCGCCAGGGCCGCGTCGATCTGGCCAAGCTGGTAGTCGGCCTTGCCCAGCCACAGGAACGTCTCGGGGTTCTTGTTGTCCGTTTGAGTGGCGGCCGCGAACTGGTCTTTGGCCTTTTCGAACAGGCCGGCGGTGTACGCCTGCTTGCCGCTCTCGAAGGCTGCCTTGGCGTCGACCTGGGCATACACGACGTGCGCCGACGTCGCCATGACCGCCGCCGCCAGGACTGCCGATGCAATACGCCTCATGTCCAACTCCTTTGCTGTTGCCCCCGACACGGAGGGCTATGGAGTTGGATACCCGATCCAGTGGAAAGTTCCAGGCTATTCTGAAACCTGTTACGCGCCTGTTACGGGCCGATTCTCCCCCGCAATCGCAGCCAGAGAGCCCATGCCGTGAGAGCGGCCGCGACGGCCACGCTCACGATCATCCACAGCGACGGGTTCGAGCGCCAACCGCTTGGCGGCTGGGTGGCGGTGGTTGTCTCGACATAGAGGTCGTCAATCGCGCGCGTAAAAGACAGTTCGCTGCTGAGGCTCTTGAAGAAACGGTAGCTGCTTGCAGACATGAAACCGCGATAGGACAAAAGCCGGCGACCGGCATCGTGGAAGATCGGCTCGGGAAAATCGGCGGGAAAGCTCACGCCCTCCGGGAGCGATGCCAGTTCGACGGACGTCTCCGGCTGACCGGCCGCGGCGGCCCAGGTCATGTCCAATGCCAGGGATCTTGCCTCGTTCCGATCCGCTGGCCGGCATTCGGCGGCAGGGCTGTGTTGGCTGCTCGCGATGGCGGAGGTCGTCAGCCCGTCCGGTTTGGCGAGGGCGTTGGCCAGGTTGGCCATCGTCGCCAGGATCTCGCCGTCGCCGGCCGCCGCATCGATCGATTGCCCGGCGTTCCCGGATTCGTCGCGATCGAGACGGGCTTCGATCACGTCCGCATCATGGTCCACGTCCGATCCGTGATCGTCGATCATCGGCGGAACGACCTTGTCGTTCCAGACTGGCATGGCTGGCCAGATCGCCCCGCCGGCGCCGGGCACGCCGTCGCTTTCCGGCCGAGCCGTGCTCCCGGCGGTCCCGGGTTTGAGGGGGTCATCCATGGGTCAACCTCGGCTTTAGGTAAAGGTATTGGGGAGCCGCTTGCGGCGGCAATACCGCGCGGCCTCGCGCGACGCGAGCCGCGGGCGGAGTATAGGCACGCGGCGAAACCCGGTGCAATTGCTGCACCACCCGACCGACCACGGAAAATGCCAGTGGTGTCAAAAAAATGACAGATGGGTGATCGTGCCGTCGTTTTGCCGGGCGGTTGCCCGGGGCCACACACTGCAATCAGGCGGTACAATATACGTTGCGTGTCATGTTGATTACGTCGCCGTTGCGGCCCACCTGGTTTCCAATTCCGCCGCCAGCCGCTCCAGTTCCGCCTTGCTCCTGCCCTCGAATTGCCGGCAACTGACTTCGTTGAACCCCGTGCAAAGCTGCTGCCGGTCGGTCTCGCTCAGCACGCGTTCGCCCATGACAAAAAGGATATTGTCCTCCTTGGCGATGTGCTGCGAGAGATGCCCGATGAGCTGCTCGGCGGCCTCGACGCACTGCATCCCGGCCGTCGGGTTGCCGTTCTCGCCGCTCTGGATCGCATCGGCCATTCGGCGGACGAGTTCCCGTCCGACCTGGTGCTCGTGGAGCATGACGCCGATCGGCCCGTGTTCCCGTGGTATGCCGCGCGCCTCGAGCGCCGGGAACAGGAGCGTTTCCTCTTTGCCGTGGTGGCAGGAGTCGGCGAACAGCCGCAGGAACCGGATGCACTCGATGAACGCTTCCTTCTCGAAACTGCCGCCGGACCGGAACCGTCGTACCAGATTCGCCAGAACCTTCAGGACTCTTTCAATGACGCGGTGCTCGTTTCGTAATGCCGTGCAGGGCCGGTCGGATGCGGGGCAGGCTTCGCTCATGGGCAACTCCTTCAAACGACGGCGTCTCGAAGACCGTGTCGAGTATACCACAAATGTTCGGCGTGATATCCGCAAGACACGCCCTCACTTTTCATCTCGGCCCGTGTCTGGTATGAAGAGACAGTCCATCTATCCAGAAAAAGGAGAATTACATGGAAAATCAGCAAATCGTGTCGCGAATCGAGAAGCTCGAAAAATCAAACCGGCGCCTCCGCTGGGGGGCCGCCGCCATGGGCGCCGGCCTTGTGGCCGCGGTGTTCCTCGGCGCCGAGATGCGGAGCCCCGAAATCGTCGCCGAG
>JBEKVL010000962.1:0-2589 GCA_049514055.1 Tepidisphaeraceae bacterium
GTCGTTCTTCGCCCGCAACTGGGTGTGGCTGATGGTACGGACTTCACTCTTCAACATCGGATACTCCTTTGGCTTTGGCCGCGGCGCACTCGCGAAAGACCGCGATGCGGATGGCCCGGATCGCACGCCCCAGCTCTTCGTTGACGACTGCATCGGATACCACTGCGAACGTCCAGCCCGCTCCGCGCCGGGCCATGCCGCCGATGTAGTCCTCCACGAACTTCTCGCTTTCGACCGATGGTCCACTTTCGAGGGCAAACAGGCGCTCGGCTTGCGCCTTGTGGTAGACCCGAATAGCCGTCAAAAGAGGCCCGAAACACTGCTTAAAGTCGTCGGAATCACGCCTTGATCGAGACAGAATGCGTCCAAAGGCATCGCTAAAGAGAGGCTTGTAGTGCTCTAGCGCCGATACGCTACATGAGTCGCCTTTGGGACCACGCTCGCCCCTGTCCCCTCTCACGCCCCTCTCTCCGTCTCGGCCAGGCAAACCTTGTCGCCCGTCTGCACCGTCCGCGCCGTCCTTGCCCGGGGGCCCCGGCTTACCGTCGGCCCCTCGAATCTCGACTACGACCGGGCTGCTGTTCTTCTCGCCGTGCCCCGCGCCGTCCTGCGTGTTGGGATCGAGCGGCGTCGTCGCCAGAGTCATATTGACCGGCATCCAGTACTCCTCGGCCCAGGGCTCTTCGATCGGGTTCAGGCCCTCCAGCGCATGGATGTCGTTCGTATTGAGGTAGCCCCACTGCTTGCCCGAGGCGTTGAACTTCTCGCGGCTGGCGGCATCGCCGCGCAGCATGCCCGTGATGTCAAAATCCACGAAGAAGCGATTTTTGGGCGTGCGCCCGACGCCGGTGTTGCCGAAGAGCTTGCGCTTCCACTCCAGCTTGATCGCGGACATCCAGGGCGAAAGTGTGTAATCGAGCAGCTCCTGGTTCTCCTGCTCGGTCGAGGTCTTCGAACCCTTCGAGGTATCGCCGACCAGGCGCACCGGGATGTGAAAGATCGACGCGATTTCGTTGCGGATGTAGGCCCGGGTCTCGGTGCTCTGCGCCTCCTGCGGATTATTGGACATCGGCTGCCACTTGAAGCCCGGCGGCATCACGGCGATGCGGTTGGAGTTCTCGCCGCCCTGCGCCTCCATCCAGCTCTGCTTGGCCTGTTGCCGATCCTCAGGACGTATGTTCATCGGCAGCTCGAGCACGCCGCCGGGCCGGGCATAGTTGGCGAAGTACTTCGCCCCGAATTTCTCCGTGGTCAGGGCCAGGCCGAGGGTCTGCCGGACCAGCCACACCGTGCTCGTACCAACACGGCCGTCGAAGCTCAGCCCGGGCACGTGCAGCATGTCCTCCTGTGGGATCACGCGCTGGACCGATGCCCGGTTCTCGCTGTCGCCGCCGTGGTCCATATCGTCCAGCCCGTCGGTCGTCAAGTAGACCAGCGTGTCCGCCGGCAGGTTTACCGGGAAGGGGCGCCAGGGTGCCGGATCGAGGTGCAGACCCGTGGCCAGGCGCCGGCACTCCGTCTTGCCAGGATTGCGCGGCCAAATTGCCAGCACGTTATTGCCGCCGTCGCGCTGAATCTCGGCGAAACCGTTGCCCCAGGCCAGACAGTGGCACAGGAACGCCTTCAGGAACGTCTGCCGGCTCATCTCATCGTTCGGCTCGATGGCCAGCAAGTCATAGTAGTCGTGCTCGAAGGCCATCCGATGAATCGCCCGGCCGTTCTTGGAGAGCGATCGCTCGTACACATGGAAGGGCAGCGATGCGATCTTTCCGGCGATCAGATCGACGCAGGCCAGGAACGTCGAGACTTGGAATGCGGTCAGCTCCGAGACGCGGACGCCCGAATCGGTCCGACCGCCGGTGAAGATATCGAGCAGCCACTCTGCCGGGTAGCTAAGCGGCGTCGACGGATCCTACAGGCTGCTGCGCTTCTCGACGGGCCAGGACTGGCCCGGCGCCAGCAGGGTCTGCGTCTCGTAGCCCCTGAACAGCGATCGCGCGAGACTGAGTGCGGTTCCCATTTACCAGACCTCGACCAGATTCTTCTGTGTGGGCGCGCCACTGCGGGCCCGGCTCAGGGCGTTGACGGTCGCCGCGATACCGTCGATCCGCTTGGAGGACCGCAGGCGTTCGGGCTTATGGGGCTGGCAGTTGTCTTTGCGGTCGTACTGCAGCTGCAGGCAGGCCGCCATCCAGGTCAGCACGGGATGGTTGCCATGGCGCAGCTGACCGTTCAGGATCCAGCGCAGCAGCAGCTTGGTGGCCTCACTGAGGTGCGCAAAGGTTTGAGGCACCTCGACCATTGAGAGCCCCTGCTCGGCCAGGTCGACCGCCTGCGGCTGAAAATTCCAGCGGTCGTAGCACACTTCGCGGAGGTCGAACAGGCGATCGCCCCACGTCAGGCGTTCCTTGATCGCCCGCATGTCGATCACGTTGCCCGGCGTGGCCTGGATGAATTGGCCTTCGGCCCAGTTCGTGAAGGGCACGCGGCAGATGCGCTCCAGCTCGGCCAGCTTGGCCTTGGGCATCCAGAAGAACGGCAGCAGCGTCCAGACGCCGGCCTCTTCCTCGGGCGGGAAGACGAAAACGA
>JBEKVL010000963.1:0-2589 GCA_049514055.1 Tepidisphaeraceae bacterium
AACTTGAAAATCCCGCGGCGAAGCCGCGTCTTGGGCGACCATGGACGACCTCACACTTCGCTATGGCGGTAGCCAATCGCATGGTGCAGATGGTCAGTTCCGATCAGATCCACCTTGCCCTGGACGTATTGCAGGAGTTGGAGAAACGCGACGACGCCTTGCAGGGCCAATGGCGGATGCGACTGGAGCGCGCCGACTATGACGCCCAACTCGCCCAACGGCGCTACGAGCAAGTCGATCCGGCCAACCGCCTGGTCGCGGCTTCCCTGGAGCAACGATGGAACGAGGCCCTCTGCCGCCTGGAGGAGGTTCGACGGGAATTTGAGGATTTCCAATGCAGTCACGGCTTGGCTGTCACGGCAGAGCAACGGGCGATGATTCTGGCCTTGGCCAAGGATTTTCCCCGCTTATGGAACGCACCTGCGACACTCGCCAAGGACAAGAAACGCATGCTGCGGCTGCTGGTGAAAGACATCACGGTCGAAAGGCTTACCGTTCCACGGCAGATCCTACTCCATATCCGTTGGCAAGGAGGTGCCTGCGAAAGCATTGCCGTGGACCGACCACTTCCGATCGCCGATCGACTGCGGTATTCTGATGAGCTTGTGGAACGGGTCCGGCGGTTGGCGATCGACAAGGCCGACACGGAGATCGCCGACGCGCTGAACCAACAGGGCTGCCGCAGTGCGAAAGGCAAGCCTTTTACGCAGTCGATGATCACCTGGGTCCGCTACAAGCACCGGATTCCAGCGCCGCAGTTCAAGCGGCCAGAGGAGCTGACGGTGGCCCAGGTCGCAGAAAAGTTCGACGTCAGTTCGCACGTTGTGTACTATTGGATCGAACGTGGGGGCCTTCCGGCCCGCCGTCGCATCCAACAATCCCAACGCGCATTGTAAGGAGTGCATTATGCCGGCACCGTCGGGATCCCGATCGGACGAGTCTCGGTGGTCGAGCCCGCCTTGGGGATGTACACGCGCCGCACGGGCGGTGCCCGGTACGTGCCCGACTTGGCCCTGTCCAAGAGCGCCTGGAGGTTGGCCTCCAGGTCTTTCGCATACTCGGTCCAGGTCTGTCCGTCCACGCCCGGTGCCCCGTCTTTGCGGGTCCGGTGGAAGGCCTCGCGTAGCCAGTCGATGTCCATCAGATAGGCCAGGGAGGTGAATCTCATCTGCGGCGATCGTCTCGCCAACTCGGCTATCCGTTGTTGTTTCGTGAATACGCTCATCGAATTTCCAGGCATTCGCCGTATGTCTCAACAACGATTCCATGTCCGCGATGCCTCGCTTCCCATCCCCCGGGTCCTCGCGGGACGAGTTCCCCGGCTTCCTCGGTACTATCAAGGCACTGCCAAGTTCCTGGGGAACCCCGATTCCCGTTTGCCCATGTTCTCCGACCCCGGCCGGCCGATGCGTCCCTGACCTTGGCGGGACGCTCGCGTGGCCCCCGATGAGGGAACGACGAAGACGCCGACAATGTCAGACTTTCGAGGCTCAAATGGGCACCATGTACCTTGGTGGTGAGAAATGCGTTGCTAGTGGCGCATCGCCCGCTGCATCGCGGCGCCCATGTGGGCGGGACTCTCGGCAACTTCGATGCCGGCGGCTTGAAGCCTGGCGATCTTCTCCCAAGCGGTGCCTTTGCCCCCGGAGATGATCGCCCCGGCATGGCCCATCCGCTTGCCGGGCGGGGCGGTGCGGCCGGCGATGAAGGCCGCCACCGGCTTGCGGAACGACTCGGCGATGTACGCGGCCGCGGCCTCTTCGGCCGTGCCGCCGATCTCGCCGATCATGAGCACGCCTTCCGTCTGGGGATCGTCGTTGAACCGGCGCAACAGGTCTACGAACGAGCTGCCGACGATCGGGTCGCCGCCCAGCCCGATGCACGTCGATTGCCCCAGCCCCAGACCCGTCAGTTGCCAGACCGCTTCGTACGTGAGCGTGCCGGAGCGGCTCAGCACGCCGATCGGGCCGCGGCGATGGATGTAGCCGGGCATGATGCCGATCTTGCACTCCTCCGGCGTAATCACGCCCGGGCAATTCGGCCCAACCAGCACGCTCTGCGAGCCGCGAAGGACTTCGATCACGCGAGCCATGTCGAGCACCGGCACCCCCTCGGTGATCGCTACGATCGTGCGGATGCCGGCATCGGCCGCCTCGAGAATCGCGTCGGCGGCGAAAGCGGGCGGCACGAAAATCATCGTGGCGTCGGCCCCGGTCTCTTCGACCGCTTCGGCCACCGTATCGAAGACGGGCCGGCCCTGGACGATCTGGCCGGCCTTGCCGGGCGTGACTCCGCCGACGACCTGCGTGCCGTACTCGATGCACTGCCGGGTGTGGAACTCGCCCGCCTTGCCGGTGATCCCCTGGCAAATGAGCTTCGTGTTTCGATCGACTAGGATGCTCATGCCCGGCCTCCCGTGGCGGCGACCACTTTTTGGGCGGCGTCGGTCAATCCGTCGGCCGTGATGATCTCCAGCCCACTTTCGGCCAGGATGCGGCGGCCCGCTTCCACCTCGGTCCCTTCCAGGCGAACGACCAGGGGCACGTTGAACCCCACGGTGCGATAGGCGGCCAGGATGGCCTCGGCGAT
>JBEKVL010000964.1:0-2584 GCA_049514055.1 Tepidisphaeraceae bacterium
TACCTTTGTTGACGATCGACGTGGATCGTGTACGATCCACCGATCATTACCGTGCGGGAGACATCTCATGAAACTGGTATTTCTGTCGGTCGTGCTTTGCGTGTTCGGCCTTTCCCAGGCGCAGGCAAATGTCGGGGTGTACACTGGCCAGGGGCAGAGCCTGCGGCAGATCACGTCCAAGACCGTGCAGATGGTATCCGAGGAGATCGTCATTACTCCTGGCCGGGGCCGGTTCCTGTTCGACGGCGGCGTGGCCGGGCTGGATCAGGTCGAGTATTCATGCAAGTTCGTCCTGCGGAACCTGACGGACGAGGCCGCCGAGGTGCAGGTCGGTTTCCCCGTGGACTCGCAGTTCGCTCGAGGGGAGGCTGAAGGGAAAGACGATGGCAAGCGATGGGTGCTGGACTACAGCTTTATTGTGCGCGACGAGGAGACCACCTATCACATCGACTTCGTGCGCCGCGAACCGAAAGACAAGAACGAGGCCAGGGCGACCTTTGTGTGGAAGATGAGGTTCACGCCCAAGGAGACCAAGACGCTGGATGTGCAGTATCGCATTCCCATGTCCGTGACGCGCTACTCGACACAGCGACAGATCGAGAGATCGGACAAGCGACTGAGAAAGCTGACGGCTTGCGTCCTGGAATCCACGGGGTACATCACGGAAACCGGCTCGTCATGGGCCGGAAATGTTGAGAAGGCAACGTTCACGATCGACACGGAGCCGTTTGAGCGCTATCTGGACTGGCGGGGATTCATTGAAAAACGTCCGGCCGGAGTAAAGCCCGAGGAGATCGCCGAGAGCATGGAACCCTATCCGGTCCAGCACCCGTGGTGGTTTCGACAGACCACGCCCGAGGGATCGAAGGTGATCGTGAAGGACGGGAAGCAGGCGATCTGTTGGGAGTTCAGGGATTTCAAGCCCAAAAAGCCCATCGAGCTGCGCTACTATGTCACCCAGATCCCGCGTTTGCCGCAGGAGGTTGATGCCTTCGTGGACAGCATCCTGAAGTCCATGCCCGAGGCTCGCAAGAAGGACGGCGCCACGGAACTTGAGATCGCCAAGCAGATCCTGCTGGCGACGTACGGCAAAGAGCCGGAGGACGGCACGGCCAAAGAGTTCGTCGCCCAGCAGGTCTGGTATTCCCCGCGCAAGGATTTCTCAATGTCGAGACTGACGGACCCGCAACAGGCAGTGCTCAAAGAACTTGAACGACGCATTGCGGCGTGTAATCAGGGCAGATGATCCGGGCGGTTGATTAAGCCAAAGTTGAAGCACGGGCCGATTTGCCGCCGAGTAACATGCCTGATTGCATTACGCGGGTTGCGACGCCGATGGGAAAGCGGTGTCATGCCACCGCACTCCAAAGTTACTTCACGACAACACCTACCGGCTCGGCGTAGTCCAGCCACAGACGCTCGATCGCCTCGGCCGTTGGTTCGCCGTCGGCCACGATGTAGCGGTACTGCGCCTTATACGGCGTCTCTTTGGTGATCTCAAAATCGCCCAGTTGCGGCGGCGCCCAGCAGATGAACGGCTCGGTCGGGTGTACGCGCAACGGCTGCGGGAAACGGAAGTTTGATGGATGGCACAGCACCACGATGCTGGCCGTCTTTCCGTCCACCAGGCCCGAGGCGCGGAACCACTTGGCCCGCTGCTCGTTGGCCGCGGCGCGTTCCTTGCCCTCGCTGGTCAACACCTTCAGGTTGGCCGCGCCGTCCCACGCGCGATTGCCGCGAAAGCCGATGCCGCCGTAGAGATACTTGAGCAGTTTCAGCGGAGCGTCCGTGGCGCAGGTCTGCACGAGCGACACATCGAATACGTTCACCAGGCCTCCCGCTTTGACCGGCGGATACGCCCGCACGGTCCAGGTTTCGTTAAGCGGGTACTTCGGCTCCGGTTTGGCCGTCAGGTCAACGAATCGATGCCGGGCGACGACGCCGCCACTGGCACTGCCGCTCCATGTGCTGTCGATGGCGACGAATTCCACGCCGCCGGTGCCGTCGCCCATGTTCCAGAAGTCGGGATGGCGGCCTTCGAATTCGGTCTTGGTCCACGGCGACCAGACGCCATGATGGTGCCGGTGGTTGGGCGGATAGTCGTCGGTCACCATCGCGCCGCCAATCGTCATCACCGAATGAATGTATCCGCCGCGATGGAATTCCGGCTTGTACCCCTCCGGCAGCGGGCTCTTCTCGCCCTGGTAGGTCAGCAATTGTGCGCCGCGGCACGAGAACTTCACTACATCGCCCTTGCGATTTGCTGTCACCATTGCCGCTTCGGCCACGCCTGCCGAGGGTTCCAGCTTGCCCGCCCAGGTCGCCCCGGCCGGCATGTTCACGACCGCCGTTGCGACCTTGGCCGCATCCACCGTCACATTGACCGCCGGTTTATCCGGCACTTTGAGCACATACTCCCCGGCCGCGACATCGACCGGGAATTGCACGATGGCGCTCTGCCGATCGTGTTTGCCTGATTGAAGCGTGACCGACTGTCCAGCCGCCGAAAGCGCGACCGCAAGAAGAATGCCGGCCACCAAGTGGGGCCGACTTCATAATGCGACTCCTTCATTCTCGATGGTCT
>JBEKVL010000965.1:0-2581 GCA_049514055.1 Tepidisphaeraceae bacterium
AGCCGGGGGGAGACCAAGGTCGGTTCGTTGTTCCGGCTCTGGCCGGACGTCAGAAAAGCGATGCCTTGACCGGGCGTCACGAGGCTTGGCTGACCGGCCGGGGGACGGTCACCACCTGCTCGACAGTGCTGAGCAACTGGTCCAGGCGGAATGGCTTATAGAGGACGGCCTGAAGCCCGGCCTGGCGGGCCTTGACGATCGAGTGGCCCGGATCGTAGCCGAAACCGGTCATCAGGATCAACGGCAGCGTCTCGCCGTCGATGATCTCCTTGAGCTTGAGCATGAACTCATAGCCGGTCATGTCGGGCAGGCGGATGTCGGCAATGATCGCATCGTATCCGCCCTGCGGCATCATGTTGCGAACCATGAAGACCGCCTGGGCGCCGTTGGGGGCCGTCTCGACGGTGCAGCCATAGCGCTCCAACAGCGCGTGGGCCGCACTCCGCACCGAAGCATCCTCATCGACCAGCAGCACCTGTCGGCCGGGCAGGGCGGGCCGCTCGGCCTGCGGGGGCTGCGGAAGCGCCGCCGCCGGGGCCATCTTCTGCCCCACCATCTGAATCACCTGCTTGATGTCGCGGGCGTTGCGCAAGATCCGCTGAAGACACTCGACTACTTCCGGCTGGTGGCCGATGTAGCGCTCCATCACGTTCACCGCGTCGTTGAGGATCTCATCCACAGGCAAGGCCACCGCGCTGTGGATCGCCTCGACGCTCTGGGCCGCGGCGCTGGCCTTCTCGGCCACCAACAGCTCCAGCGTGTTCAGCGCCACCGCCACGTCGCGCGTGAAGATCTCCAGGAACTGAAGATCGCTCTCCGTAAACGCTCGGGGCTCGGGGCTCTCGACGTTGAAGGTGCCGATCACTTCGTCGTGCAGAATCAACGGCACCGTCAGCGAACTCTTGGCATCCTTGGCCCCGGGCAGGTAGAGCGGGTCCTCGGTGGTGTCTTCACACAGATAGCTCTTGCCGGTGGCGGCCACGAAGCCGGTTACGCCGTTGCCTTGCGGCTGGGCGAACAACACCCGTTGCCCGGCCTCGACCTCCATCCCGACCAGCAACAGCGGCTCCAGCTTTCCCGTCTTGTGGTCCAAGAGTCGGACCTCAACCGAGCCGAACTTCAAGAGGTCCTTGGTATAGTGCAAGATGTTCGATTTCAACAGCTCGATCCGCTCTTCCACCGTCATCTGCAACAGTTCGTCGGGCGTCAGATCGGCCAGGTCCATGCCGGCCTGATGAATCGCGGCCAGCTTCTGCTGCTGGTGCATCGCCACCGTCACGTCGCGGACCGTCACGACCAGGTGCTTGGGCGACTCGCCGGGGGTGCGGATCGGAGCCACGTGGACCTGGTAATAGCGGTTATCCTCGGTCCGCAGCGTCGAGCCGCTGGGGGCGCCGCTGGCCAGGGCGGTGTGGAAGGGGCAAAAATCCGGCCCGAGAATCTCAGGGCTCCCCAGCGCCGTATAGAAATTGGTTCCCACGACGCTGTCCCGGCCGCTCCACTCGCGGAACCGCGCATTGTTCCAAAGCACGATGTTCTCGCCGTCCAAAAGCACCACGCCGTCGGCCATCCCCTGGAGGATCTCCTCGTTCTGAAGGAGCTTGCCGATCTCAAAGGCTTCCTGCAGGTGGTCCGAGGCAACGTAAATGCCGTCAAACTGCTGCTGGGTGAGAACGTCCAGGGCGCGGATCGGATTCTGCACGACGACCACGTCATACGAATCGGCCGAGGTCCCCAAAACCGAATTTGCCGTTTCGGGCGACTGGCAGATGAACAAAAGTCGCGGTTTCTCGGGCAAGGCTCCGACGCTCCGTTGGCGAGAGTGTTGGCGATCGGGTGGCCGTCGTTCTCCACGAAATTATAAACGTTATCTCGTGCGTGAACAACGGCTTTCCTACGCCGGCCCTATTGATCTGCATCGGCCGGACGTTCGTCAAGGTTGACAGACAACACGCCATAAGACAAGTTTCCGCGAGTCGCCCAGTCGTTCGATTCCAAGTTGTCGTTTATGCCCCTACGGTCGGAAGGAAGCGATGCTCCATTGGGGTGAGAAGCGAAGGGAAGTCCAGCCCGCGCCACACTTTGCTGCAAACCGGACCAACTGTGGCCTGGACATTCCGCCTTGCCGAAATTGACGCATGTTACGTCTCTGCAACGCGTAACGGGTCGTCGGATCGGGTAGGCCCCCGGGAGGCCGGCTCCAGTTTCGCTCCCGCCCGCGTCGATCAGGAAAACGAGGCGGCCACGGGGCGGCTCCCGCGATACGGCCGCTTGCATCCCGGCTTTTTTTGCGAGGTTCAAGCAATGTGGCGCGCCTTTTTTCTGGCCATGGGCACTTGCTTCCTGCTGATCGGCGCCCAGTGTCTGGCGGTAGACCGTTTTGTCTTCAAGTCGCGATTGCCCCCACCGCCCAAAGAATCGCTCCTGTCCCTGACGGGCGAGACCGAGTTGGGTCCGCACCGGGAGATCAAAACGCCCGAATGGGCGCCCTACATCCTGATGTCCACCGGCGCGATTGTCTGCCTCTACTCGTTCACCGTCCCGCGGCGGATGAAGACGAAATAACGATGCGGAAGCATAC
>JBEKVL010000966.1:0-2579 GCA_049514055.1 Tepidisphaeraceae bacterium
AGGATGCGCTCCTTGTCGGCGACAAGCGTGACCGCGCCGGCGATTTCCTTCTGGGCGACGAAGGCGTTCATGCGCTCGTCGATGGCAGGGATCTTCGTTGCGGCGTTCGAGCAGGCGGTGAGGAGGGACATGAGAAGGACCACGGTGAGCGTGCGGGTTGGGATGAGCATGGCGGGTAGTTTACGCGCCGGTGGCGTCAGGGCAATCGGCCATTGTGGCCGCGATGGGTCATCGCGGTTCCCGGCCGCGATCATCGATCGCGGCTACAGATGGGTCACTTGACGCGCAGGATCCCGTTTTCCGCAAAATCTTTGGTTGGAACGGCATGGCTCTGTTGCTCGGACAGGATCAGGAGATGATTGGCGATCATCATCACCGTTGCCACGAAGCGATCGCGCGGTGAAATGCCCTCGTCGGGCATGATGGTCGCCACGCATTGCAGCCGGCGGCACTTGGCGTCGATCTCCTTGGCGAGGAAACTCGTCGGCTGGCGGTGGGCGAAGTCGTTGCGGATTTCGCGGATCAGGTTGATGTCGGCGTAGACGTCGTTGCCAAGCAGGCCGATGCAGTAGGCCAGGTGCGACCGGGCGCCGAAAGACTCGAGCGGCCGGCCCGTGCCCAGAATCTTGTTCACGGCATCCGGCACATCCACGAAGGCGGCGCGGAGCATGACGTCGAGCACGTCGTCCACGAAGGCGGCCGCCAGCAGCGCGCAGCCACGATCCGTTTCCCGCGCCAGATCGTCGACCAGGCGCGCGACGTCCTCGGTCAGATGTGGCAGAGTTTGCGTGGTCTTTCGGGCCATACAACAACAACTTCCCCCTCCTCCCGGCGGACTCCACCATTATACACGACGTCCAGCCGGCTGCGCTGGAAAATATTCTATACTTAGTCAGTAATCAGTGGCCCGCAGGCAGCGGCGGCGACATTACCGGTCGGGAGTCTTCGCCGCGCCGGGCCGTGATCCACGCGGGCCAGTTCGTGCAGGTCCACCCCGGTCTCGAGGAACTTCACCCGCCATTTCCGCCTCCTCCAGGCGGTAGTCCGGATCGTTCTCCACCTGCCGTTCCCACGGCAACTCCCCGAACTCCGGCCGAACCAGGCCCGGCCGGGATTCCAGTTCCTCCCTGTTGTCACTTATTGTAAATATAATAATTACACAAATCTTCTATGTGTCATCATGGCGTGCGGGAAGGTACTGCTGCGGAATCATCCCCGTGTGTCATCCCCCGGGCATTCGCGCCTGTCATCCTCGACATCAGCCGGCCGCGGGCTCACTTCTGGCGGAACACGATCCGGCCTTTGGTCAGGTCGTAGGGTGAAAGCTGGACTCGGACTCGATCGCCGGGCAGGATGCGGATGAAATGCTTGCGCATTTTTCCGGAGATGATGCCGAGGATCTCCCGGCCGCCGTTGTCCAACTTGAGTTTGAACATGGCGTTGGGCAGGGCGGTGACCACGGTGGCTTCCAACTCGATGGCTTCGGATTTCGCCATTACAACACTCCCGGAGATAACTGCTCATTCGGCCGCGATTTGCGGTAGGATGAAAACGGCAAGTGTACCCGCGTGTGAGCGGACGTACAAGCCCGACTGCCTCAGCGCGTCATGCGCAGGCCGGGGATTACCTTCTGAACCTCGTCGGGGTTGAGCGAACTGACGACCCAGTTGGCCCTGGCGGCCAGCAGTTTTTCTGCCGGGTGCGAGTTTGCCAGCCCGAGCACGGGGAAGCCTTCGGCCCGGACCGGCTTGATGACCGAGGGTGCGTCTTCGACGACCAGACACTCGGAGGGCAGGAACTTCGTTTTGCGTTTTTCGGAAAGCCGCTGGAGGGTCAGGAGATATCCGCTGGGGTCGGGCTTGCCCTTATCGACGTCCTCGGAGGAAACGATGACTGAGAAACAGTCCCGCAGGGAGATTCCCTCGAGCATGAGTTCGATCTCATCGCGCAGGGCGCCGGAGCAGATGGCCAGCGGGTAGTGTCTCCAGATGCCGCGCACGAACGCCTCGACGCCGGGCAGGGCGGCGTATTTGTGGCTGTAGATCTGCTCGAGCATGGCCTCTCTCTTGCGGGTCATCACCCGGAGCGAGGTCTTGGGGTCCATGGTCCGGCCATGTTTCTGGAAGATATGCCGGAACGCCCCCTTGTCGTCGAAGCCGATCAGTTCCCCGTAGTATTCCGATTCGGTCAATTCGATCTTTTCATCCTTGAGCACTGAGTGGAAGGCGTAGAAATGCAAGGGCTCGCTGTTAACCAGCACGTTGTCGAAATCGAAGAGGATGGCTCGGGGCCAAAGACTCATGGGGCTGGAGGGGAGAATAGACGGCGAAGGGGGGTTTGGCAAGATGGCCGGCGTGCATGGGTCGTTCGGGTGTGCCCAAATTTCCGGGAATGTCCTCCTGGCCACAAACCGTCATCCTGAGCGTACTCGCGAAGGATCTGGCTATGAGGTCCAAGGCCAGATGTTTCGCGAGTACGCTGCTCTGAAAGTCCGTGCTCACGGATCAGGCAGCCATTCGCTTGATTTCCACCTCACAACCCAATCGCTTCAGATGACGCACCAGCCGGTTGACCTGGCC
>JBEKVL010000967.1:0-2579 GCA_049514055.1 Tepidisphaeraceae bacterium
TTCAGACTATTTTTTGCCGTATTTCGCCACGTACTGGCCGTGGATCCATGCGTAGGTCTTGGCCAAGCCGTCGCGCAGCTTGATGCTCGGCTCCCAGTGCAGCAGCTTCTGGATGAGCGTGTTGTCGCTGTTTCGCCCGGCGACGCCCTTGGGGGCCGACAGGTCGTACGTCCTCTTGAGCTTCACGCCGCCGATGCTTTCGACGATGTCCACCAGTTGGTTCACCGACACCAGCTCGCTGGAGCCCAGGTTCAGCGGCTCGACAATGTCGCTGAAGGTGATCATCTGAATGCCCTTGAGGCAGTCGTCGATGTACATGAAGCTGCGGGTCTGGGTGCCGTCGCCCCAGATGATGATTTCCTTCTTGCCGGTGTCCTTGGCCTCGATCACTTTGCGGCACATGGCGGCCGGGGCTTTCTCGCGTCCGCCGTCCCAGGTGCCCCACGGGCCGTAGACGTTGTGGAAACGGGCGATGGCGGTCTTCATGCCGCGTTCGGCCCAGTATTCCTGGCAGAACATCTCGCTGACGAGTTTCTCCCAGCCGTAGCCGCGTTCGGCGAAGGCGGGGTAGGCATCGGATTCCTTGAGGGCCCGGCAGTTGGGGTCTTCCTGGAGTTTGACGTTGTAGGCGCAGGCCGAGGAGGAGAAGAAGTAGTGCTGGCAGCCGGCCCGCCAGGCGCACTCGATCAAATGGGTGTTGATGAGAATGCTGCGGAGGCACTCGATGCGGAAGCGTTCGATGAAGCCCATGCCGCCCATGTCGGCCGCGAGATTGTAGACCTCGACGGCATCCTGCGCCGCCTTCTTGCAGTTGGCCTCGTCGGAGAGGTCCATGCAGACGCACTCGACGCCGGGCGTGCGCTGATACCAGTGGGGCAGGGGCTTCTTGTCGACGGCGCGGATGCGGGTGAAGCCCTTGTCGGTGAAATACTTGACGAGGTTGCCGCCAATGAAACCGCCGGCGCCGGCGACGAGGATCAGGTCGTCCTTATCGGCACCTGCGGACTTGGATGATGATTTGCTGGCCATGCTGACTGCTCCTTTTCTGGTGGTCTGTTGTGCGGCGGCCCACCGGCCGGCTGGCCGATTCTTGCCGCGTTGATGCGGGAACTATCGTGCATAAACGCCCGCAAAACAATAGACGTTCTTCGCCATTGCATGACGATTATTGACTTGACGGCAACGGGTGGGACGGTGGCCTTGTATGAACAGCGATGGCCGACCAGACGGATGAATCGCGACAACCCGAGTTTTTCTCGCTGCAGGTGTCGGCGGCGAGCCGGTTCTATCTCGATCTGTCACCGCCTGCCCGCACTCCGCTGGCCGTGGTGTCCGGTGGATGCGAGCACTGTGCTCCGGACTATCGCGTATCGCGCTCGACATTCCCGTACTTCGGCATGGAGTTCGTGGCCCGTGGCCGCGGGGCTCTGCGGCTGGCGAGTCGCAGTTACCAGCTCGGTCCCGGGACGATCTTCACCTACGCCAGGGGTGTCGCGCACAACATCGCCACCGACGCCGATGAGCCGCTGGTGAAATATTTCGTCGATTTCGCCGGGAAGCGGGCCGGTTCGCTGTTGCAGAGGCTGGAACTTGGCCCGGGCCGGATTCTGCAGACTTCGGCGCCCGGGCAGGTCGTGTCGCTGTTCGACGACCTGATCCGCGAAGGCTCGCACAATACGCCCTACACGGCCCGGATCGCGGCTTGCGTGGTGGAGCACCTGTTGCTGAAGATCGCCGAGACGGCCATTCCGTACGGATCGGCTGTCACGGCCGCGTTTGCCACCTACCGGCGGTGTCGCGAGCATATCGACGCCCGTTGGCGGGAGATGCACAACTTGCAGGAGATCTCCGAGGCATGCCACATCGATGCCGCATACCTCTGCCGGTTGTTCCAGCGGTTTGACCACCAGGGGCCGTACCACTGCCTGCTGCGGCTGCGGATGAATCATGCGGCCCGGCTGCTCCAGGAAATGGGAGCGTCTGTGAAGCAGGTGGCGGCCGAACTCGGGTTCTCGGACCCGTTTCATTTCTCTCGTGTTTTCAAGCGGACCATGGGGGCGTCGCCATCGCAGTTCGTCAGGCTCGGAGCGGGCTGTTCGTAGCATCGCGGCCCGCCAGGTCGCTTGACGACGGTCCCGCAGATGTTCGGTTCCCGGATTCCTATTGCAATTGTTTGGGATTTCGGCAAGACTATACGTAATATCATGTCGACGGCAGTGTGTGTTCTTGGATCGGTGCATATCGGAGGCGTGCCATGCGTCTTACGTTAAGAAAAGGCAATAGGGCTTTTACCCTTGTGGAACTGCTCGTGGTCATCGGGATCATAGCGCTATTGATCTCAATCCTGCTTCCGGCGCTCAGCAAGGCCAAGGAAACCGCGGCCAAGGCCGCCTGCCTGTCGAATCTGCGGCAGATGACGCTGGGTTGGACAACCTATGCCAACGACTACAAGGGCTGGCTTATTCTGGGCCACCCCGGCGCCGATCCGGTGGCAGCCGGCCAGATTCCCTGGGTTGTTCCGGTGACCGGAACCGACCCCGGCACCTGCATGACCAACGGCTCGCTGTGGAAGTACCTTA
>JBEKVL010000968.1:0-2578 GCA_049514055.1 Tepidisphaeraceae bacterium
GGTGGGCCGCGAAGATTCGCGAGGCCAACGCCGCTGAGAACACCGCTCTGGCAAGACAACTCATTGAAGAACAGGAACGCCGCGCACCGCGGCTCAGTTCGTTCACCAGCATTGCCGCCGCCAGGAAACAAACGGCCGTGATCGAGCAGCAGCAGTCCGGCGATCACAAGGTGCTGCGGGATCTGCTGGCATCGATCCTCCCGATGCAGGCCCAAGTCGAGGCGACAGCGAAGGCCGAAGATGCCTCGCCTGATGCCGTGGCTGCCGCCATCGGTATGGCCAACGTCGCGATTGGCAGGCTGGAGACGGGAAAGCACCTGGCCTGGGTGGACTCGGCAAAACAGATCCCCGCGGCCACGCGCGAACTGCACGACCTCCGCGCGCAGCTCCAGCGGAAGGTGTCCGGATACATGCGGCGCCAGATCGACGCCCTGGCGGAACAGGTGGATTCCATTGCGGCCGATGCCAACATCGACACGGCTCTGACAACCCTGGCCACCGTGAACGGCAAGGCGGCGTCGCTCCAGGCGGCGGAGGGCATGGACGATTCGCTCAAGTTCACGCTGGCGGCCGTGCTGGCGCGAGCCGAGCAACGAAAGCAGCAGTTGACTCAGACCAGGCAGTTGCGCGAGCAACTCCTGGCACTGCGCACGCGCAGCGTAACGGCCGACTCGCTCAAGGAGCGTCTGGCCGCCTTCACCACCCAGTTCCCCGGCGCGCCTCAGACGAAGGACTTCACGGCGGCCATGGAGCGGTTGCCGATGGCGAAGTCCATCGAAGCGTGGGATTCGATGTCGCGCTCGTGGATTCCCACGGCGACCGCGACGACGGCCGCCGCGACCAGGCGAGCCGAGGCGATCCAGACATACATCACCGCCAATCCCCAGTCACCGTTCACGCCCGACGCCACCACCTACCTGGGCTATCTCAAGCAGTGTGCGGCCGCGCTCGATGAGAAGAGCACCTGGCGGACGGCCCTGGGCGATCTCCTTTCCAACCCGCTGCTCTCCGAACTGGCGTATGTGAAGACCACCGACGGCCGGCGGTTCTATACCATCGGCAACATCGAGCGCAAGGACGACCCCAAGAAAGGGACCACCTTCGAGGCGCTGGACCCCAAGAACCTCACCAAGCGGCAGACCATCAACGTGCCGCTTCCCGCGCGATTTGACACGCCACAGCCTGTTCCGATGCCGCATGTGGCCGTGGTTGCCAGGCTGAACGATGAGTCTCGCCAGGTTGACGAGAACAACTGGGAAACATGGGGCGCGGATGCCATCGACCGCCTCGCCGCCCGCGACGACATTGAGCCGGCTGTGCAGGGGCTGCTGTTGCAGCCGCTCCTCAAAGCCAACAAGCAGGTGATCGAATGGGCGTTGACGGGCGCCTATGACCGTGCCGAGACGGCTTTGGCTCGTCTGGAACTCGACAGCATCGTCTGGTACGACCCCGACCGGCCGGTTTCCGACAGCACGAACGCCGCCATTCGGGCGGCCATCAAGAAACTTCCACCGGCTGGCGAAGTGAAGCAGAAGATTGCGGCCCGTAAGGCGGAACTCTTCCGATCCCTGGCTTTCCGGACGACCGGCACCGCGATCCTCATGCGTAACGACGCCGGGGCGTGGATGGTCTGTGCCCCGACGAACTCGGACGAAGGCACCGTTGCCCTGACAACCAGCGCCACGGCCGGTGCCCCGATGATCAATGTTGCTGCCGTCAAGGCCGGCAAGTTCGAGATTGATGCCAACGCCGCGCGCGACTTGCCCGAAGGCACGCTACTCTTCCTGACCGCACCGGCTGAGAAGAAACCGTAGGAAGGTTGTTGTTGTGTGGGCACCGCTCTGTTTCGGGGTGCCACGGCTTGTCTACTGCAAGCCGTGTTTGTGTGACCGCGACGCACGGCTTGCAGTAGACAAGCCGTGGCACCAGAGATGCTTCGGATTTGTCCCCATTCACGGACACCGCATGGCCAATCCAACTCCGCCAACCCCAACCCCCGCTTCTCCGCCCGCCGACGCGATCCCCGTTTCGGTTGGCGTCCGGCACAAGGCATTTGAGGCCAGCCTCGAATTCTTCTTGTCGCCCATCCGGCCATTCATGGCCGACCCGCTCGTCACCGAAATCATGGTCAACGGCCCCGACGCCATTTACATCGAGAAGCGAGGCCAGCTCCAACTTACAACCGCCAAGTTCGGTTCGGAGGCGGATGTCCAGGCGGCCGCTAACAATATCGCCCAGTTTGTCGGCCAGAGCATCTCACAGGAACGTCCAGTTCTCGATGGTCGCCTGCCGGATGGCTCGCGCGTCTGCATTGTTCTCTCGCCGCTCGCGGTCACGGGTACCCAGATTAACATTCGCCGCTTCGGAACCATGACCGTCACGCCGCAGTTCCTGCTGGAGAACAAAGCCATCACGCCCTTAGCGATGGAGTTCTTGCTGCTGGCCGTGCGGGGTTACCGCAACATCGTCATCAGCGGCGGTGCCGGCTCGGGCAAGACAACGATGGTGAATGTCCTTACGGCCGGGTTTGGCGAGCGGGAACGTATTGTCGTTATTGAAGATACGCGCGAATTGCAGG
>JBEKVL010000969.1:0-2576 GCA_049514055.1 Tepidisphaeraceae bacterium
ACCCTGATAGTAATCCTGTTCGCCGCTCCCATCGAGGCCCAAGCTCATGGACACGACGCCGCCGCCATAATTCTTGTTCAGAATCTGGACGGCTTTCTGCACGGCAGCGAGGATGTCGCCATCGGTCTCGCTGGCAGCCTCGATGACGTAGATCTTGGTGTTGGGGGCGATCACATGCGCCCATTCGACGTCCATCACGGTCTCGCCTGCACCTTCTTCATCAACAATGGCGTTGCTGCCCGCCATGTTGACAACCTGGAAAGTCTTAGTGGTGGGCATCGGGAGGCGGTACTGCTGGCAGAAGGTTCTAAAGTCGCTGGCGAGCGTGGGAGTATGAAAGATGTCGATGATGGCCATGGCTTGGCCCTGGCCGCGATTCGTGAAATTGGAGTTGTTCAGGTCGCCCAGGCCATAGGCCTGGCGGATCTGCGCCGGCGCATAACCGCTGGGAACGCCGGTGTAGGTGAAGATCGGAAAATTGTAGACGACCCCCTTCTCGATCCTGTCATTGCCGCCGCCCTTGATCACAGTGTCGGTGGTGGCAGTGACGAGCGTATTATTGCCAGGCCCTCCGTTGATCGTGTTGCCACCGCCGCGAGCGTTGATCTTGTCGTCACCGCTGCCGCCGGCAAGCGTGTTGTCTCCGGCAGCTCCGCCGACGATGGTGTCGTTGCCGGCGCCGCCATAGATCGAGTCGCTGCCCGAACCGCCGACGAGATTGTCATTGCCGTCGCCGCCGTAGATGGCGGCAGGGATGGTGATCTTGCCACCGACCTCGTAAATCTGCACGTTGTCGTTGCCGCCGAGGGCGTCGATGCGAATTCGCTGGATGTCGGCGCGATTGAAATAGCTGACCTCGTGGTTGACGACAACCTTCAGCTTGGCGGGGTTGGCAACCGGGCGAACTTTGATCTGGTCGGCCTGGTCGGTGCCGGTGATCTGGAGCAGGCCATTTTCGAGGGTGACAGAGAGCAGTTGGCGTGCTTCCAGTCCTTCAACAACCGAGCGTGCCGCCCAAGCCACCGATTCCGACTTTGACGTGTGCCGCGACTGCCGCATTGCTTCTCCTGACGCAAGAGACCCAAGGTGCGTTCTCACCGATGTTATTCGGCCACGATCATACCCGGAAGGCCGTCTCATCGCAACCATCCTGACCCGAACGATTTGGGTTCGAGCCGGGCATGAAAAACACAGTTCCCATCATCCAAATAAGACGCCGCCGCACAAGCGGTTATTTCCCGGTTTTGCGAAACAATTTCCCGCCCGCCACCGACGTTGGAGATAGTGAGGAACGGGCTCGCGAAAAAGTTGTTGGAAAGGGGGGCCGGGCGCGTGACTCGCACGCCATCTTGCGTTAGTATTTCCGTTTACGGGACGGGCCGGGCTTGTTTTGCGGCCGGCCGACTGCACTGATCGACACCAAGGAGTTTCCATGCGGGTTGAAAAAAAGTCAGGCTCTACTGGGAAGTTGCGGCAAGCCGTCATCGAAACGCTGGAGCAGCGGCAGATGTTGACCGTTACCCTGGCTTACAGCGTGCTGACGATCAATGGCACGGCGGGAGACGACGTGATCCACGTGCATCTCCAAGACGGGAATCCGAACACGCTCGTGGTCGAGGACAATGTCGCCACCGCCGCGTACGACCCGACCGACCCGACCGGCGGATACTACTATTACGACTTGCGCACGCTGTCACACAGCGTGTACCGCATTGACATCAACGGGCTTGGAGGCAACGACGAACTGGTCGTCGACGAAAGCTACGGAATCATCCGGATGAGTTTCACGATCAACAGCGGCGGCGGCGGCAACGACACCATCATCGGCGGTTCGGGCAACGACGTGCTCAACGGCGGCAGCGGCGATGACTATATCTGCGGTGGCGCCGGCAACAACTACATCTACGGCGGCGCCGGCAACGATACCCTCTATGGCACCATGAATCCCGACGACGCCTACCTATACGGCGGTGACCCCAGCCGCGCCGGGACGAACTCCATTTACGGCGGCGACGGCGACGACTTCATTGTCGGCGGCCCGAAGAACGACCGCCTCTACGGAGCGGCCGGTTTCGACACCATCTACGGCATGGGCGGCAACGACTACATCGACGGCGGCAACGACGACGACTCGCTCGTCGGCGGCAATGGCGACTATGGCTTCGGCAGCAACAATGGGTACTGCACCATCCACGGCGGCAACGGCAATGACTACATCGAAGGCGACGGCAACCTGCACAATTACCTGTTCGGCGACGCCGGAAACGACACGATCCAGGCTGGCAACGGCGGCGACCAGATGTTCGGCGGAGCTGGCGACGACGAACTGGACGGTGGACCCGGCAACGATTCACTAGACAGCGGGTCGGGCAATGACCTCCTCACCGGCGGCGGCGGCAGGAACCGTTTCAAGATCAGCGGGTACGGGAGCGCTACGGTAACCGATTTCGACCCGGCGAAGGACTCGTACGGCAACTTCGTGAACTTGTCGACGAAAGTACGCAAGTGATTCGCGTATCACTCCTCCGCCGCGGCGGAAATTATGGTGCAGGCGTCCAGCCTGCGGCAGGCTGGAC
>JBEKVL010000970.1:0-2576 GCA_049514055.1 Tepidisphaeraceae bacterium
GGGGACCAGAGATCACGACCGCGAAGCTGTATCTCCTGTGTTGTGCGGCAGTTACAAACGAAAACGACCGCATTGTCGCCGCGAGAAGTGTAACCTTGAGTCTGCCGCAGTTGAACCACGCCAGGATTTGTATATACGGTCAAGACACGGGACGACCGCCGGCCGCCAACCGCAAATCCAGAATCGCCAATGGCAAACACGCTCCCTATCATTCTCCGCCACAGGACAAAGAGGAGTGCCATGACCCATCCCACGCCCGCCACGCTCGGACAGCTCAAAGCCACGCACTACGCGCCCTGTTCGGTCAAAGATGAACTCCGCCGTAATCTCATTCACAAGCTCAAGTCCGGCGAGGAACTTTTTCCGGGGATCATCGGGTATCGCGACACGGTCATCCCGCAGATCGTCAACGGGGTTCTGTCCAGGCACGATCTGCTCTTCCTGGGTCTGCGCGGACAGGCCAAGACCCGCATTCTGCGTATGCTGCCCGATCTCCTCGACGACTGGACGCCCACGCTGGCCGGCATCGAGATTAACGATGATCCCCTGCTGCCGGCCACGCGACAGGGGCGGCGGATCGTCGCCGAACAGGGCGATGACGCGAAGATCGAGTGGGTCCACCGTTCGGATCGCTACCATGAGAAACTGGCCACGCCCGATGTCACCATCGCCGACCTGATCGGCGAAGTCGATCTCATCAAGCACGCCGAGGGGCGTTATCTTTCAGATGAGTCGACGATGCACTATGGGCTGATTCCCCGATCCAACCGGGGGATCTTCGCGATCAACGAACTGCCCGACCTGGCGCCGCGAATCCAGGTGGGCCTGTTCAACGTCCTGGAGGAACGCGACGTGCAGATCCGCGGTTATCCGATCCGTCTCAACCTGGACGTCTGTCTGGTCTTCTCGGCCAACCCGGAGGACTACACCAACCGCGGCCGGATCGTCACGCCGCTGAAGGACCGCATCGGCACGGTCGTCCGCACGCACTATCCCCAGACGATCGAGGAGGGAATCCGGATCGCGACTGACAACGCCTGGCTCGACCGCGGTGACACCGGCAGCAGCAGCGGCGTCGTTGTGCAGATGCCGCGTTTCATGGCCGAGATCATCGAGGACATCGTCCGGCTGGCGCGGTCGTCGCCGCACGTCTCGCAGGCATCGGGCGTGTCGGTTCGGACGAGCATCAGCAATATCGAAACAGTGACGAGTTCGGCCGAGCGTCGCGGCATCGTCGCGGGTGAGAGCCGCGTGGTGCCGCGGATGTGCGACCTGTATCACCTGGTCGCTTCATGTCGCGGGAAGATCGAGATGACGCTGGCCGAGGAGGACGGGGCCGAGGACAAGCTGATCCAGTCGCTGACCGGCGAGGCGGTCAAGACCGTGTTCGCCCACTATGCCAGGAGCGAACGGTTTGAGGGTATTGCGGAGCAGTTCAAGAGCAACCTGACATTCCCGGCCGGCGACGATCTGACGGCGGCCGAGTTTGTCGCCAACATGAAGCAACTCAAGGGCCTGCACAACAGCGCCGTGCAACTGGCCGGTGAGATGGAACTGGACGAGAACGACGACGCGATCATCGCCAGCCTGGGCGAGTTCATTCTGGAAGGCCTGTACGTGAACAACCGCATCGGGAAGTTCAACGCGCGGGGGAAGACGTTTTTCAGGAAATAGACGATAGTCGGTAGCGGGCGAGTGAAACGGTTCGGGGTTCGTGGGCGAGGTTCCGCCGATTTGGCCGGAGAGATGGACGGGCAGGGCCAGCTATGGCGTGCGCGGTGTCTCGCGGAGCCGCGCCAGCCAGCGATCCAGATCCCTCGACAGGGGGGATGTGAAGTGTAGGCGCTGGCCGGTGAGCGGGTGTGTCAACTCGATCTCGCACGAGTGCAGTGCCTGCCGGGGTGCGTGGCTGGGGTCGGTGCGGATCGGGCTGGCCGGTGTTTGCCGGAGATACACCTTCTCGCCGCAGAGCATGTGGCCGGCCTCGGAGAGATGCACACGGATTTGGTGTGTGCGGCCGGTTTCCAGGCGGCACTCGACGAGCGTGTACGCGCCCTTGATGGTCTCGATGGGCTTGATGTGGGTGATGGCCGACTGGGCGTCCTCTTCCTCCTCGTCCACGCAGCCGCGGAGCCCGTCGCCGCGGTCGCGGATGATCCAATTCTCAATCGTTCTTGGTGAAGCGATTACGCCCAGCACCACGGCCTGATAGACCCGGGTGATGTCGTGTCCCGCGAACAGGGCGATGAGGCGTTCCTGGGCCTGAATCGTCCGCGCGTAGAGCATCAACCCCGAGGTGTCGCGGTCGAGCCGATGCACGGAAAAGACGCGGGAGCCCGTTGTCCCCAGGTGCCGGTCGAGCACGCCGGTCATCAACTCATCCAGCACCGGCTGGCGTGCCTTGCGATCTTCCGTCCAGTTCTGCTCCTCGCGGCGGCGTTCGACGATCAGCCCGGCCGGTTTGTCGAGGATGACCAGATGCTCATCGACGTAGACAATCCGCACGCTGGCCTCGCGCGGCACGGGGGGCTTGGATTGATCGAGAACCTCGATGACTTCGCCAGTTCGCATCCGCC
>JBEKVL010000971.1:0-2574 GCA_049514055.1 Tepidisphaeraceae bacterium
CATCCAGTGTTCTGCCGGCCGACAATTGTGCGGCGATGTCGGCGATGTCGGCCTGGAACGGATCCGCGTCCGGCAACTCCGCGATGCGGGCGCAGCCAGCCGAAGGAATTGGTGAGCCGGCCTGCGTCGAAGACGCCCAACAACATGGCGAAGACCTCTGGCACCGCTTTCTCGATCTCGTCCAGCAGAACCACGGAGAACGGCTGGCGGCGGAGGCGTTTAATCAGTTCGCGCGGGCCGCTGTGATCGCTGCCCAGCAGCCGCTCGGCCGCGCCCGAACCGGCGTATTCGCTCATGTCCAGGCGCACCAAGCGACCGGTGTCCTCGCCTCAAATATCTGAAATCTGCTATCACTTGGCTTGGTCAGTGAATTGGTCAGTCGCCACGCAGTGATGACTTGTATTTCACTTGTTCACTGACTTGCCAACCAGTTGAAACCCTCGTTTCTGCTCGAAAAACGCCATTTAACTGCCTTTGCAACAAGAGGTTACAAACGACTATTTGGCCTACGGAGCCGAAGGTTGCAGGTTCGGATCGTAAGAGCCGCATCAACCCAAGCCTTTGATCTATCGCCGGTTGCGGAAGGGCAAGAAAGGCCTTCTTCCCGGGGAAGCCGCGTTATTGATCCCAGTGGGTCAGTTTTGGGTTAGTCGCCATGTCGTCCATCGGAGCCGGAGGCGAGCTGGCCGAGTCGATCAACTGTCAGACTTGGACGCTTGGTTGTCGAAATCCAAGAGTGAGCAAGGTCACTTACACGCCGGTCCTTGTGACACGTTTCGGATCATGGCTAGGATGCCAGCTTTGAGTGCCGCTGGCAACCTTGGCCATGCCTTCGCCACGTCCACCAACTCAGGCGATTCCTGGGCCAAATGCGCCAAGAAACGCGACAGGATTTCCCGGCCGGTGTCACAAGTCTCGCTGTTATAGGGTGTTGGGTGAGGTGTATAACGGTTTAGCAAACCGTCGCCTGCAGCCACTCGGCCATCTCTCCGTACGATTCTTCAGATTCCATCGATTGTATCTAGGCCGGCGACAATGACAAGATCGGCGTGGGGAGTTGTCTGGTCCAGTTCATCCCAGAGGCCGATAATGCAACTTCGGCGCGCACCTTGCGTCCAACCAGCGTCTTCTCTTTCGAGCCGCATTCATGCTGACCGAAAGCGACGATATCCTGATCCAACGCAGCCAGCGCGGCGACCATGCGGCGTTTGAAGCCCTGATGCGTCGCACGTCGAGGCTGGTTTACTCCCGCGTCTATCTCGACACGGGCGATGGGCATCAGGCCGAGGACCTCACTCAAGAGGTATTCTTGACGGCGTGGAAGTCGATCCGGCAGTTGGATCGGCCGCAGAGGTTCCGGCCGTGGCTGCTGACCATCGCCCGCAACGCGGTGGTCGATGCGGGGCGGCGAATGTCGCGAAAGAAGAGGGCCGGGCCGAGGACCAGCAGCGAGGATGTGCTGCTGCGGATCCCATCGGCCACCCCGCCGCCGGATGTGATGCTGGAAAACAGCGAGCGGCGCGACCAGGTGCTGGCGATGCTGCGGACCTTGCCGGAGGAGTATCGCCTGGCTGTGTCGCTACGGTACATCGGCGGGCTCGATCACGAGGCCATTCAGCAGCAGCTCGGGATTTCCAACGGGTCGTTGCGCGGGTTGCTCGGCCGGGGGCTGGCAATGATGCGGCAGGAATTGATGTGTGAGCCGTCGTTCGGAGTTCACGCTTCAGCGTGTCCGGATTCTGGGACAGCATAAAGACACGCTAAAGCGTGAACTCCGAACCGTAGGGTGCGTTTCAACGCGCCACGCGGGATTGCTGCGTTGGATGGTGCGATAAATCGCACCCCGGGGTACACCCTGGTGTGCGTGAGAAGGCAAAATGAATTGGAATGCGAGGTTACCATGAATTCTGAAAACATCAGCCATCAGCAGATTCAACAGCTCTTGCCACTCGTGCCGTCGGGGATGTTGACCGACGTCGAGCGGCAGCAGGTCGACCAGCACATGGCTGTCTGTGAGGCGTGTCGGGCGACGCTCGAGCAGCTTGTTCAGGCGGATCGTGAAATGGCCGAATTGTTTGCTCCGGTCAATCCACCGCTGGGATTTGAAGAGCGCGTGCTGGCGAACTGGCGTCCGGCGAGGTTCAACATTTCGCTGCGGCCGGGCTCGCGCAAGGCGATCGCGGCGGCGGCGGCCGCGATCCTGCTGGGCACGGTGGGCTATGTGGGCCGGCAACTCATCGACAGCAACCGGCTGCCGGGTGCGGCGGTGATGACGGAGCCCGGGCGCGAAGAGACCGCGGTGATGTCGAACCTAAAGCAGGTCGGTCAGGGCCTTGAGTTGGGGACGTTGGCCGACGACTTTGCCGGTGGCGATCGGACGTGGGGTGAGGAGCGCGATCGCAAGGCCGCCAAGGCGGAGACGGAAGGCATACGGCGGCTTAACCGGAGCGATACGAGCGGCGATGGCGTCGCCGACCACTACCGCACTGCCTCTGCGGAGCGACAACTCGGCGAGATGGCAGGGCGTGCTGACGCAAACGGGAAGGTGCCTGCGCTGGGTGATGTCCCCGTGCC
>JBEKVL010000972.1:0-2571 GCA_049514055.1 Tepidisphaeraceae bacterium
ATCCACGGGCGGTCGTGCGTGGAGATGCCGGTGAACCGGGCCTTGCCCGCCTTGCGGGCGGCATCCAGGGCGGCGATGAGTTCGTCGATTTCCGCCTGGGTGTGCGTGCCGCCTTTTTCGTTGCAGGTCACGCGCCAGAGGTCGACATAGTCCAGCCCCGCCTGTTTCATGCCGCTGTCGAGGGTTTCCAGCAGCTTCTCCTTTTTGCGGCACGTTTCGTTGCGCATCTCGCCTTCGTACCAGGAAAAGTTCATGAACATCTTGTCGCGGCGGCCCTTGAGGGCGGCGGCGTAGGCCATCACTTCGCCGCCGGTGCAGGCGTCGACCAGGTTGATGCCGTGTTCGATGCAGCGGCTGACGATGTCGTGGCGGTTCTGGGCAAAGCGGGCCTTCTCGTCGCCGGCGGGCTGGCTGTAGCCGGCGTTCTTGTCGCCCTTGATCGCGGTGTCGATGCGCTTCCAGTGCCCGCCCATGCACACGGCCGAGATCCACATGTTCGTCTTGCCGAGCCGGCGGTATTCCATCTCCGGGTTGTAGCTGCGCGTCTTTTTGATGTCTGCCGCATCGTCGGCGCGGGCAACGACATGGGGCAAAAGGGCGGCTCCCACGGCAACGGCAGCGGCCGCTCCGGCGGTGGTCTGCACGAATTCACGACGCGTGATTTGATTGTCGGACATTTCGCATCTCCTGTGTTGGAGGAACCTGTTCGCCGGGGACTTCCCGGCCCATGGCCGCCACGCAAGCCTCGATCGGCGGCCGCGGTGACAGAGCCTTGGGAAGGGATTATGCCATCAGCGGATCAATCGGTCCACAGAATTATGGGCAAAACGGGCGCCTGCAAATGATGATTTCTGTTTTGACGGATTTTTTTCTTGACCTGCGGACAACAGGATGCGAAACTCCAGATATAGCAGGTAGCTGACGGTTAAATCTGACTGGTACGGAGCAACTTGGTTACGCGAACATGACGGCGGTTCGCGCGGCTGCGGTTGTTTTTGTCCGGAATAGAGAGACCCAACATATAGGCATTTCAAGGTAACGGCAGGCAGATAGACCCGGAATGAGAAGTTCCATCAGTCCGAGATCTCTTCGTTCCCCAGCGGAAACTGGGGATCCGGCGGTCGCCTCGGCGGCCGTTACAGGGTCTGTTCTGTGCAGACGACGCGTCCACTTCTCCGGAGAGTCACTCATGTCCCCGAACTGGTTCACCAGGTGTTTGCGGGTGACCGCTGCGAATTGTGCGGTCCTGATGATCGGACTCATGGCCGCCGCGGCCCAGCCCACCACCAATCCCGTCGCGGCCAGGCCCACCGAAGCCACCGAAACCTGCGTCAACGGGGGATGCCACTCGGGCATTGTCGGCCGCAAGGTGATGCACGGGCCGGTGGCGCAGCAGAAATGCATGGCCTGCCACAAATACGACGAACCGCGGGAACACAAGTTCAAGCTGGTGTCGGAGCAGGGCCAGCTCTGCCGCGACTGCCACAACCTCAAGGAACGCACCACGGTGCATACGCCGGTGAAGCAGGGCACATGCACCGGTTGCCACGATCCGCACGGCTCGGATTTCCGGAAGATGCTGGTGGCCGATCCCACCCAGGGGCTGTGCCTCAAGTGCCACAAGCAGAACTTCGCCGCGAAGAAATATGTGCATGGTCCGGTGGCTACCGGGGCCTGTATCCTCTGCCATGAGCCGCATTCGAGCTGGCAGCCGAAGCTGTTGATCGCCACGCCGGACAAGCTCTGCACGGGCTGCCATTCTGAAATGGTGCCCAAAGGCAACCAGGGCCGTCACGTGCACGCGCCTGTGAATGACGGCAACTGCACCGGGTGCCACGACGCCCACGCCTCGGACATCAAGTATCAGCTCCGCGAGGCGGCGCCGGGTCTCTGCCTGTCCTGCCACAAGGAGATGGCCAAGGTGCTGGCGGCCAGCCAAGTGACCCACGGCGCGGTGAAGGATGGGACATCCTGCAGCGGGTGTCACGCGCCGCATTTCTCGGAACTGCCAAAACTGCAGAGGGCGTCACAGCCGCAGAGTTGCCTGACCTGCCACGACAAGTCGATCAAGGCCACCGACGGAGCCATGATCGCCGACATCGCGAGCCTCCTGAAGAACAACCCGGACCACCACGGCCCGATCCGGGAAGGCGCCTGCACGGCCTGCCACCAGCCGCACGCCGGGGAGCATTTCCGCCTGCTGGCGTCGGAGTATCCGCCCGAGTTCTATGCTCCCTTCGACATCGAGCGCTACGCGCTCTGTTTCAAGTGCCACATTCCGGACATGGTGCTCCGGCCGGAAGGCAAGGGACTGACGCAGTTCCGCAACGGCGACGTCAACCTGCACTGGCTGCATGTGAATCGCGACAAGGGCCGGACCTGCCGGGCATGCCACGAGGTTCACGCCTCGAAGAACCCGTTCCATATTCGCGACCAGGTTCCGTTCGGGATGAAGGGCTGGATGCTGGAGATCAATTTCAAGCAGACGCCGACGGGCGGCAGTTGCGCGCCGGGTTGCCACAAACCCCAGGAGTATAACCATGGTGAGATCAAGCGCTCCACGACCGCCCC
>JBEKVL010000973.1:0-2571 GCA_049514055.1 Tepidisphaeraceae bacterium
AGGAACGGTGTGGCGCCGGGTGTGAGGGTCTGAAGATTGGTCCAATGGGGCGCCGCCAGGGCCGCGGCGGCCTGGACGGTGTAATCCGGTCCCACCGGCCCGCTCACTTGCATCTGGAAATGGCCGCCGGCCAACTGCGCCGCTCCCAGCGTCACCGGCGGGGATAAAGTGTTGACATGAACGGTGAAACTTTGGGTGGCGCTCAGCGACGGCACGCTGTTGTCGGTCACCTTCACCGCCAGGGCGTTGGTCGTTCCGGCGTAAGCCACTCCCGGCCGCCAGACAAACACACCGCTTGCGCCGCCGACGCCCGCCGACGCCGGCCCGCCGGCCATGCTGAAGGTCAGCGTGCGGGTCGAGTCGTTATCCGTCGCCGTGTTGGTGAACGTCAGGGTCTGTCCGGCGTTGACGGTGTAGTTGGCGATGGGCGCCAGGGTCGGGGCAAAGACGATGACGGTAAAGCTGTTGCTCGTGCTCAAATGCGGATGGACGCGGTCAAAGACATCGGTGTTGGTGACAGCGGTCGTGATGACGTTGGTGCTGGGGCCTTGCCCGGCGTCTGGCGTCCAGGTAATGACGCCGCTGGCACTGTTGATCGCGGCCCCATTGGGGGCGTGGAGCAGGCTGTAAGCCAGCGTGGCGTGAATGTTCGTCTCCGCCGCCGTGTTGGTGACGGTGAGCAAGGCCAGGTCGTTGACGGTCTGGTTGGGAATCGTCGGCAAGACCGGCGCGACGTTCACTTCCACGACCACAACGTGGAAGGACGCGCTGGCGCTCAAGGGCGGCGTGCCATTGTCGGTCACGGTCACGGTGACGGCGTTGGTGGAAGGGCTGTTTGTCTGGGCTGGCGTCCAACTCATGGCGCCGGTGCTGGAATTGATCGTCATGCTGGACGGGGAGGCGGCAAGACTGAAGGTCAACGTTTGCGGCGGTTGGTCGGCGTCGCTGGCGCTGGCGTTGACGGAGAGCGTGGCCAGCTCGTTGACTGTCTGGTCGGCGATGGAGGCAATGACCGGGCGCGCGTTCAAGACGGTGAGCGAGAAAGCCGACGCGCCATAATTGGTTTGCCAGGCGTCCGGGAACGGCAGGGTGGCGTTGGTGAAGATTCCGGTTTCCGAACTGTAGGTCAACACGGCAAAGGTATTTGGGGCGATGGGCTGATAGCCGTCGTTGAGGTTGGCGCTGACGGCGCCAGCCAAAACCGCCGGTGCTCCAGGCAGGGCCAGAACCCCAAAACTGGTGAGGCTGCTGATGCCGAAATTCACCGTGCCGTCGGCCAGGCTGTATGGCCCGGTCAAGCTCAACGTGCCCGCCTGCATATCCAACAGGCCGAAGTTGTAAAGACCTACACTGACCGGCGACGTTCCTGTCCCGCCGGACTTGCGCACCGTCCCGAAGTTGGTTATCGCTCCCGTGCCGCAGTACGTGAGAAGGCTGACATCCTCCTGGACGTCCACCAGCGCGCCCGGCAGATTGATCAGCATTCCATTGCCACCGTCGCAATCGCCCACCAAAGTCAGGTTCCCGCTGGACAACCGCATCGTCCCGGCATTGGTCAGAGTTCCCCAAAGATAGTAAGCAGTTCCGGGTTGGCCCGCCAGCACCAGGAGGCCGTTGGTCGCCAGCGTCAGTTCTGTTCCTGTACCACTCCCGATGGAGCCACCGGTCCAAGTGAGCAGACCGCTGATCACGCCATTGCTTCCCGCCAGCGCCCCGCCCGCCACAACGAGATTGGAGCAGGCCGCGCTTCCGTTCAACGCCACCGTCCCGGCGGTCAAAAGGTTTGTTCCCGTCCCCGCCATCACGCCGCCTGGGTCCACCGTGTAGGTCCCGCCCCCAAACTGCAGCGTCGCGCCGGCTTCCGCCTCGAACAAACCGCCCCCCTCTCCGCCTCCGGCCAGGTTTAAAGTGCCCGCTTGCGTGTCCACCGTGCCGGAGTTGTAAAGACCTACACTGACCGGCGACGTTCCTGTCCCGCCGGACTTGCGCACCGTCCCGAAGTTGGTTATCACTCCCGTGCCGCAGTACGTGAGAAGGCCGACATCCTCCTGGAAGTCCACCAGCGCGCCCGGCAGATTGATCAGCATTCCATTGCCGCCGCCGCAATCGCCCACCACCGTCAGATTCCCGCTGGACAACCGCACCGTCCCCGCATTGGTCAGAGTTCCCCAAAGATAGTAAGCACTTCCGGGTTGGCCCGCCAGCACCAGGATGCCGTTGGTCGCCACCGTCAATTCTGTTCCTGCGCCACTCCCGATGGAACCACCGGTCCAGGTGACCAGACCGCTGATCACGCCCTGGTTTCCCGCCAGCGCCCCGCCCGCCAGAACGACGTTCGGGCCGGTCGCGCTCCCGTTGAATGTCACCGTCCCGGCGCTTAAAAGGTTGGTCCCAGCCCCGGCCAACAGGCTCCCCGGGTCCAGAGTGTAACTGTTGCCAAACTGCAGCGTCGCCCCGGCTGCCGCCTCGAACAACCCCGCTCCCTCTCCGTTTCCGGTCAAATCCACCGTCCCGCTCTCCACATCCAGAGTGCCGGAATTGTAGAATTGCGCAGTGATCGTCATGGTCCCC
>JBEKVL010000974.1:0-3377 GCA_049514055.1 Tepidisphaeraceae bacterium
TCGTAGCCCGGACGCCGGCCATCGAGCTGGAGGATGTCTATCTCGGGCCGTTCGCCATCGAGCTGCATGTCGACCGGCTGGCCGGGTCGGCCGACAGCCGCTGCTTCGACATTGTGGCCCTGACGATTGGCTGGCCGTAAGCACCGAGGGCTTCGCGGCCATGAACGCCGGGCGTGAACCGGCACACCTGGTGAAAGAACTGGTGCAGAACGCGCTGGATGCCCTGAGCCAGGACGGCGGGGAGATCCTGCTGGACTGCGAGGACGATGCCGCCAGCGGCACTGTCCGCATCACCTGCCGCGACAACGGCTGCGGCGTCAGCAACCTCGCCAACATCCGCACCGTGTTCTACACCAACAAGACCGCCACCTTCGCCGATCACATCCGCCAGCAATACGGCGAACTGCTCGGCGGTTGAGCAACACACCCTGTCACCAACGCCTGGTGTCTCACCCGGCCTTTCAACTTGGAGGTCACAACCATGGGATTGACGATCCATTACAGACTCAAGCACAACACCCGCACTGCCACCATTGTCCGGCAAATGGTGGAGCAGCTGCGGCAGCGGGCTTTGGACCTGCCGTTCAAACAAGTCGGGCCGCTCATCGAACTGACCGGCGACGCCTGCGATTTCCAGAAGCGGCCCAGGGACGATCCCAACCGCTGGCTGCAGATCTAGGCTCGGGAATCATTCGAGCGGCAGCCGTACCAGTATGACGTGCCGCCGATTCACCTGATCGCCTTCAACACCGTTCCCGGCGACGGCCGCAGCAGGCTCTCCCGGATCGGGTCGTCACCCTTTGCTGTGGGCGGCAGGAAGAGCCGTTGCGTAGGGTGGGGGTGTGGAATTAGCATGCTCGACGGCGTCGGAATTGGTCTTGATGGGCGACGGGCCTCTTGGCGACGATGGAGGTGATCTGCAATGCGTGAAACGATTGCGCTCTTGGACGAACCGACTGATTTCTCACTGGTGCAGGGCGGACCACTCTTTCAGCTACTTCTCCGCGCCCGGCTGGTGAGCCCCTCGATGGATCTTCTTGCGCGCCGAATCGTCGTGCTTTCGGCTGTCGCCTGGCTGCCACTTCTCGTGCTGACCCTTCTGTCGGGCCGTGCCTTCCGTGGGGTCGGAGTCCCTTTTCTTGCTGACCTGGGTGCACACGCCCGGTTACTGTTGACCGTGCCGCTCTATCTCGCGGCAGATGTGATCGTCCACCGCCGAATCAAACCGGTCGTCCGGCAATTCCTGGAGCGGGGCGTCGTCGCGCCGGAAGACCAGCCGCGATTTGCCGGTGTCGTCACCTCTGCCATGCATCTGCGGAATTCGGTGATCGCCGAAGTGGTGGTGCTCGTGCTGGCGATCTTCCTGGGCTATTGGGCCGGGACGCGGTACGTGACGACGGAAGTGACAACGTGGTTCGCGACCCCGATCGACGGCCGGATGCGGTACACGGCGGCCGGTTACTGGTACCAGATCGTCAGCCTGACGATCTACCGCTTTCTCGTAGCTCGCTGGTTATTTCGCCTTTTTATCTGGTACCGTCTTCTATGGCAGGTTTCACGGCACGTTCCCTTGCGGCTGAATGCGCTCCACCCCGATCGGGCCGCAGGTCTGGGCTTCCTGACGGGCAGCGTGTTCGCTTTCGCGCCCATCCTGGTCGCGCAAACCCTCTCGATCTCCGGCGTCATTGGCGGCAAGATCTGGCACGAGGGAGCGACGCTCCCTCAGTTCAAGCTGGAGATCGTCGTCTGGATGGTCTTTCTGATTCTACTCGCGCTGACGCCGCTCTTTTTTTTCATGACCCATCTGGCACAGGCAAGAAGAACCGGTCTGCGGGAATACGGTATCGTCGCCAGCCGCTACGTGGCCGACTTTCGCAGGAAGTGGATTGAGGGCCCTGCCCCGGAAGGTGAGCAGCTTGTCGGCAGCGCGGACATTCAGTCGCTGGCCGACCTGGCAAACAGCTTCGAGGTCGTGCGCGAAATAAGCTTGGTGCCGTTCGGACGGACGATGGTGACCCGCCTGGTGATATTGGTGGCCCTACCGCTCTCGCCCCTGATACTTACGATGATCCCGCTCGGGCAGTTGATCGACCGCGCCATAGGCGTGGTCTTCTAAGGAACGAGGTAGTCTCAGCCAATGTGGGGTGGGATGTCGCGCTGACACGACGCGGCCCAGATAGCAATGGCGGAGTTGGTCCGTAATGTGGGGCTTCCCTGATCGAACGCCAAGCCCTTCCACATCCGCTGTTGATCGGGCCAATACAACTCGGCGGCGAACGAACGAGCAGCTGCGCCCGGCACCGATGGACTGGTCCAGACGGCTGATGAAATCCGTTCGTGCCTTGAGGTTCGGGCAGTTGGTTTCCATCCAGGCGATCGCCGCATCGCGAAGCATCTGTCACCTCCCGGTCTCTGGTCTGGTCAGCGCGTGAGAGCCGCCTTGATCGCCTTGAGGTAGGCACCGTCCGCGTCGCCCTTGCTCGGACAGATGTATCCGCCTTCGCCAAGTTCGTTCCAGGCATAGACCAGCACGATGCGCTCGGCCGTAGTCTGCTCGTAGTCTGCTCGGGGTGCTCGTCCATCCAGCGGATTGCTTCGCGCAGGAACTGTCCGAACTGCTCGGGTGAACGATCCGGGAAATACCATCCCGGCCGCTGGCCCAGCCCATTCTCGCCCTCCCAGGGCCGCTTGTCCCAACCGGCCGTCACTTCCGGCATGCACGGCTGCTCGCGGCTGCCGCGCCAGGCCGCCTTGTGGGCGGCGACCAGCTCGGCGTATTTGTGCTCTGCAGAGCCGCCGGCATAACCGGGCACGATGTTGTAGTGGGTGCGGTGGGTGAAGCCGACTTTCGCGTCACCCCCGCCGCAGCCCGCAAGCGAAACCCCGGGCAACCCGGCCGCCCGCGCCGCCGCCTGCAGTTGCTGAATCCCCTCGGCACTGGAGTTGGACGGGTTGAACAGAATGAGCAGAGGCTTGCCGCCCACCGTCACGTGCTGCTTGTGCGTGAGCAAGGGCATCCAGTGGTCGGCCGCCTTACGCCAATCCTCGACGCCCTGGAGCAGGAACGGAGGATGGTTCGCCACCAGCAGGGAGAACTTCAGCCGGCGGTTGTTCCTGGCCCGCAGAAACAGGTTCAGACCGGTGTGCAGACACTGGTCGGCGAGCTTCCGCGGATCTCGGTCCCAGTACCAGCAGAACGAGAAGAAACTGATGCCGTGATCGGCAGCGAGGTCGATCTGCCGTTCCATGATCTCCAGGCTCAGATTTCTTGATCTCGTCGTCTCCGATGCGGTGAATTCCGCGTCGGCTTGGAATTGGAGTTGGCACTTTCTCTCTCGGCAACCGGGCATTGGCGGGGCCGAGTATCAATCAACAGG
>JBEKVL010000975.1:0-2555 GCA_049514055.1 Tepidisphaeraceae bacterium
CCATGGCGACATTGAGACGCGCACGCAGGGAACGAAACCAATTCGTTGACATGAGATGTTTTCCCTTCCCAGGAATTAGAATTACCTGATCACACCATACCCACAAATATCACTGATCTAACAGCCTATTGTCCGGGAGCGGACAACGCCCCGACCCCGAATAACGCTGATTCAGCCAGAGGCGGCTCCGTGATTCGCGGCGGCAACCCCTGATCGCAACCCACAACCCGTCACATGACCCACAAATCCTGCGCAAATAGCCTAATAGATGCTCATTCAACGGAGGACCTACTCTTCATGCCAAAGGAATGCAAGTATAATCTTGGAAGATTCAACATTAATGATTCGTCATCCTGGCGATAGTTCGCCCGCAAGGAGTGCCTGCGGCCAGTCCCCACGCCGAGTTGCCCAGGTCCGAACTTCTGAGATCGTGAACAGCCAGGGATGGAGGACGAACCGAATTCCAATCCCCCTGGCGACCGGCGATCATCAACTGGCAACAGCTTTCCATTACCTTTTGGGCGCACTTCCCGGTATCCTTGTTCGCAGAGTACGAAACGGACGCCAGCCATGATCGACTTTCCTTGCCGGTGCGGCTACCTGTTCTCGGTTCCACAGGAACTGTCGGGGTCGTCGTTGCAGTGTCCGGAATGCCACAACCTCGTGGATGTTCCGTTGCTGTCCGATCTCGCCAGCCGCAACCCCGACGGAACCATCAAGGTCGAGCAGCTTCAAGTCAAGCCCGAGCCCGAGCGGATCAAGGAACTGCAACGGATCTATCGTCCCAGCCGCAGGGATGCCAACGGCAACGAGATCGACCTGCGGGCAACCTTCGAGGAAATCCAGAACGCCGGTGTCCAGGACATTCCGATCGGGTCGAAGGACGGGCTGATCCCGGCCGCCCCCAAGTACGATCCGGAGACCGGCGAACTCATCGTGCCGCTGGACATCAAGCGCGAGGTGCGCGGGCCGGTGGCCGCGATCCCGGTGGCGCCGACGACGCTCAACTATGCCCGCGGCGTGACCACCGCGTTGCCCGGTTTTCTCCAGACCGTGTCCGGGTTTCTTTCGGCCGGGAGCCTCGCCGTGCTCTTCAGCGTCCTGCTGATTCACCTGTGCATAATTGCGGTGTGGATCCCGGTGGGCGTGGGGCTCATCTTCGCCGGCGGTTTCCAGTTGATCCTCTACGGGATGATCTTCGCGCACTACTCCATCGTCGTTGAAGATGCGGGCCCCGGCGAACACGACGAACTTCCGGTGCCGCTCCGCGGTCTGAGCTTTTCCGAAGACATCTGGTATCCATCGGTGAACATCCACGGGGCGCTCATCATGAGCTACGGGCTGGTGCTGCTGACGCTGCCCATGAAGAACGTCGCCGTCACCCTCGGCATGGCCGCACTGGGCACGGTCCTCTTCCCCGTCGTTTTCCTGATCTGCTGCACGAGCGGGATGCTCTCGGATCTCCGGCCGGACCGGCTTCTGGGGACGCTCGTCTGCTGTGGCTGGCGATATGTGGTGGCGGTCGGACTCTGGGCTGTGTCAGCAGTGGTCTATGGCGAGGGCATTCTGGGCACTGCACGACTGGGACTGGCACAGGGAGCAATCGGCAGGAGGCTGGTGGGCCCGTACAACCCGAAGATCGATCTGCCGGCGCTCTGCGCCGGCATTCTGCTCATGCACATCTTTGCCCTGTATCTGGGACACCTCTACCGGCGTTTCCATGCCGATTTTCCTTGGGCCATCCGGCACCTGCATCTTCCGGCCGAGCGGGCGCAAAGCCGCCGCAGACGGCATGGCGGCGTGCGCCATGTGAAGCCCGCGGTTCCGGTTGCGCAAAAAGCGGGTCAATCGGCGGGTCAGTCAACCGCCTCGCCGTCAACGGGCGGCGCCGGAGGCAACTGATCCTTGTGTGGGATGCGGTCGGGGGTCTGCGGGCGACCCTGTTGTTCGCCATGGTCTGATGCCGGCTGTTTGGGCGCCGCCGCGGGAGCAGGCAGCCAATCGACGGGCTTGAGTTCGGCCTTGAGGGGACCGCCGAGTTCGCCAAGCCGGTCTCCGATGGCGCTGTCGGACATCTGCGGCACGAGTTTCGGCCACGCCTCGGGAAGCGCCCCAAGCAACAGGACCTGGGGCAACTCGGCCGACCCGCGAAGCTCGACATTGTTGATGCGCGCCTGGATGGCGCCAATGGCCCGCCTGGCGTGATCGGCCAGTTGCGCCAGTTCATGTCTGGCGTTGTCGCGTTTCTCCAGCAGTTCGGGGTATTCTTTCGCGAACTTCTGCGGCACCAGCAGCCGGCCGGTCTCCATATCGGTGTTGCAGCCCGACACGATCTGGGAGATGCGTTCGGTGGTTTCCCGTTCGGTCTTCTTGTCGGCGCGGGATTTCTCGAGCATCCTGGCGACCCAGTCGTGCATGTGCTGGATGAGGCGGAACGTTGCCAGGCGCTCCTTGAACGGGCGAAGGGAGCGGAGGTCGTCACGGATGGTCTCCCAGCGCCGGGTGTACTGGTCGTGGTCGGCCACGATCTGCTTCATCTTCGCGGGATCGCGGAA
>JBEKVL010000976.1:0-2552 GCA_049514055.1 Tepidisphaeraceae bacterium
ACAACGCCAAGACCGGCTTCACGATCAACGTCAACGCCGGCACCCTCAATTACGCCCAGAATGATGCCAACGTCGGCGCCGGCACGGCCCAGTATGCTGGCGTCAAAGTCAACAACGGCGGCACCCTGTCCGGCACCGGGAACCTCAACGGCCCGGTGACGGTCTACTCGGGCGGCACGATCCATGCCGGCGCCTCGCCGGGCGTGATGAGCGTGGGCAACCTTACGCTTAGCAGCGGCAGCTTCAGCAATTTCGATCTGCAGGCCTACAACGCCACCCCCCCGGCCGGTATCGGCGCCAACAGCACCTACTCTCGTTTGATCGGCATTACCAACGTCACTTTTGGCGGCACGCTGAACGTGAGCACCTACAGCGGCGGCCCGACTTTTGCCGCCGGGCAGATCTACGATCTTTACGATTGGTCCGGCACGCACTCCGGCTCGTTCAGCTCGATCAGCCTGCCGACGCTCAGCAGCAACTTGAAATGGCACGATTACGGTAGCGGCGTGGATTTCGACTATACCACCGGCCAGATCGAGGTGGACAACGCGACCCAGGGCACGACCTACACCCTGGCGGCGTTGGCCAATAGTTCCTCGAGCATCAATGTGCGCGTCGGCGCTACGCCCACCATTGCGGTGACGGTCACCAACACCGGCCTGATCTCCAATAATGCCGACACCTTGACCTACACCAACTTGGCCGTGAATCAAACCGGCGTCGGCGGCAGTCTCGCCGCCCTTTCGCGCACGAGCGACAGCAACATCTCCAACAATAGCGGCACGAGCCAGGCTACGGCGACCTTTACCGCCAGTACGGCGGGCCAAACCGTTCTTACGCCAGCCATCCCCGCGGCCAACGCCACCAACAGCGCACTCGGCACCCAAGCTACTTTCACCAGCCCCGCCACCGCGGCCACCGTCACCGCCTACGACTACGCCCAACCGGCGCTTGCCGCCGTCGCGTTCAGCAACGTACACGTGGGCGCCACCTCGAGCCTCTCCGTCACCAACCCGGTGCTTCACACGGTGACCGGCGGCCCGTTCCAGGACAGCGTCGACGGCTCGGTGTCCGGCACCGCCACGAGCAACTCCGCGGTGACGGTGAACAACCCGACGTCGTTCAACGTGGCGGCCGGAGGGGCGGCGAACACCTCGATCGTCTTCACCGCCGCGGGCGCCGGGTCCCTGACGGCCTCGAAGACCATCACCCTGACCGACAACGCCAACGGCGTCACGGGGCTCAGCGGCGGGCAGGATCTCAGCCTCTCGGCCTCGATCACCGGCACCGCCTATTCCGGCCAGAGCACCTGGATCGGGTCCAGCGGCGGCTCGTGGGGCACCCTTGCCAGCAGCTTTGGCGCGAACTGGGGCACGAACCAGGGCTCGCCCGGCCTTGATGCCGGCTTTACAGGCGTGGACACCGCCGCCTTCGGCAACACCTCCGGCAGCGTGACCGTCAATCTTGACGGCGCGACCCCGAACCTGAATGCCGTGACCTTCAACGGCACGGGAAACTACACGCTCGCCCCAGGCAGCGGCGGCACGCTGACCATGGCCGGCAGCAACCCGATCATCACGGCCGCCGGCACGCAAGTCATCAGCGCCCCGCTGATCCTCGCGAGCAACCTGACGGCCTCGGTGACCAACAGCAGCGACATGTTGAGCGTGAACGGGGACATCAGCGAGACGGTGGGCGGGCCCAAGAGCCTGACCAAGAGCGGGCTCGGCACGCTGACGCTCGCCGGCGTCGACACTTACACGGGCGGCACGTCGGTCGCCGCGGGCCTGCTGGTGATCAACAACAGCGCCGCGTTGCCGAGCGGTTCGGTATTGGCGATAGGTGCGGGCGCTTCGGTGGTGTTGGGCGACCCGCCGGCTGCCGGGTCCGGGCAGCCGGCAGGCGGTCTGCTGCCGGGTCTGGCCGCGGCGCCGGCAAGTTCGGGTCCGACTTTGGGCGGCGGCATGGCTTCGGTACACGCGGTGCCGGAGCCGGGGACGATGGCGCTGTTGGCTGCGGGCCTGGCGTGTGGCGTGGTGCTGGCGCTTCGCCGGAGGGGGAGGAAAGGGATTTAGGGATTTAGGGATTTGAAATCACAAATCTGAGATCTGAAATTGAAGAGCTGCCGTGGCAGGCAGAAAACAGCGGGAAGGCCTCTATGGAGGCTCTCTCTGTGCCAACGCCGACCCAAATAGACTGGCACATGTGCTTTCCCGAGCTTGGTCCTGCCACGGCAGCCGTTTTTTTGCGATCACCCGTCCGCGGGACACGGGACGTGGGGCTGCTGCGGCACGCCGCTGTGCGCCGGCGAGGGCCGCGACTCGATCGACTCGACCACGCCATGCCCCCTGGCCCCCGTCAGCCACCGCAATCCGCGGGCCAGGTCGTCGAAGAGAGAGTATGAATCCTGCGTTGCCAGCAACGTCATCAAGATAGTCAGCGTCTGACCGCCGATTACCACCCCGCTGATGGCCTTGTTGACCGAGGCGCCTTCGCGATTGGAGATCAATAGCGGAATCATGCCGGCCACGAAGGCCACGGTGGTCATCAAA
>JBEKVL010000977.1:0-2551 GCA_049514055.1 Tepidisphaeraceae bacterium
ATCGGCCTCCAGGGTGGCTGGTGTTGTGGCGCGGATGGATGGAGTTACAACGGCTGGTAGACGGGGCCAGGCTGATAGGGAGGGAAAGATGTGGGTAAACTTGAGGCTTCCAGCCCGTGGTGTCGGTACTCCGGCACATCAGCCACAGGTCGAACAACTTGGCACTCGTGATGGAGAAGACAATGATCGGCACCGACACGTCAAACACCGTTTCCAGCACCATCTCCAACGCGCTCGCTTCCCGCCGCGCCTTTCTCAAGAGCAGTGCCGTCGTGGCGTCAACGCTTGCCGTTCCTTACGTCCTTGCGGCTGATGTCGCCTCGAAGAAGATCCGCATCGGCGTCGTCGGCGGCGGCTTCGGCTGCGACTTCCAGTGGCACGAACACCCCGACTGCATCGTCCAGGCCGTGAGCGATCTGCGGGCCGACCGCCGCGACCGGCTCATGAAGACCTACAAGTGCGCCAAGTCGTACAACTCGCTCGAAGAACTTGTCACGGACCCGAACATCGACGCCGTGGCCATCTTCACCGACGGCCCGCTGCATGTGCAGCACGTCGTCGAGTGCATGAAGCACGGCAAGCACGCCATCTCGGCCGTCCCGGCCGCCTGGGCCACGATGGAACAGGCCGAGTTGCTCCTGGCCACCGTGAAGAAATTCGGCCTGACCTACATGATGGCCGAGACCGGCTATTACCAGCAGTCCACCCAGTCGGCCCGCAAATTCTTCAAGGAAGGCAAATTCGGAAGCCTCTATTACTGCGAGGCCGAATACCAGCACCCCGGGCTGGAGGCGCTCTATGTGGTCGACGGCAAGCGCACCTGGCGCTACGGCGTCGCCCCGATGCACTATCCCACGCACACCTCGTCGCAACTGGTCAGCGTCACCGGCGAACGGCTCACCGAGGTCGTCTGCCACGGCTGGGGCAATGGCGACCCGATTCTCAAGGACAACCCCTGGCAGAACCCGTTCTGGAACGAGTCGGCCATGTTCCGCACCAGCGGCGGCAACGCCTTCCGCATGAACATCTGGTGGAAGGGCGCCCATCGCGGCACCGAGCGAGCCCAGTGGATCGGCGACAAGATGAGTTTCTATGCCCCGCATCCCAACGGCGTCGGTCCGGTCATCATCCGCACCGGCGAGCAGACGGAGAAAGACGACGCCGGCTTCGTCCGCAAAGCCCCGGCCTTCGAGAAATATCAGCAGCCCGAGTGGTGGAAGACCGACCTGCTCCCCGAACCGCTGCGCCACGCCAGCGGCCACGAGGGCTCCCACACCTTCCTGACTCACGAGTTCATCGACGCCCTGGTTCACAACCGCCGCCCGGCGGTCGATGTCTTCGAGGCCCTGGCCTACACCATCCCCGGCATCATCGCCCACCAATCGGCGCTGAAGAAAGGCCAACTCGTCAAGATTCCACAGTTTGCGTGACGCTCGGGAATAAATTCTCGGTTTCAGAGACCGGCGAGTCTTGGGGTGGCATGGGCAAGCACGCTTGCCTGTGCGCACGCCAACTCTTCCTGCCACTTCGGACCGGGCAATCAATACCTGTCGGACTTTCCTTCTCGGGTGCCACGGCTTGTCTACTGCAACCCGTGCTTCGTGGTCACGCTCACACGGCTTGCAGTAGACAAGCCGTGGCACCCGGAGTCCCGACAGTTGTTCCCGCGCGAATCCTTCGTGCCTGCGTGCCTGCGTGCCGCAATCCCTTTGGCACCTACCACGACTTGCTCTTCACCAGCGCCTTGCCGGTCTCCGCCGGTTTCTTGACCTCGACGCCGCCGGCAGGCACCGCCCAGGTTTCGGCCGCGAATTCGCACAGCCGCTCCACCGCCCGTATCTGCCTTTCTTCGGCCTGGGCCGAAACGTCCGTGAACAGGGCCTTGCGTCCCCATCCCAGCATCGGCCGGTAGAAATCCTGGCCCGGCTTGTTCTCGGAACTGACCTCCTGCAATTCCACCCGCGTCCCGGCCTCGCCGATCACCGGAAATGACCGGCCTTCCGGCGCACCCAGGATCCCGCGCGCGGTCGCCGCCTTCACGATGTCCCCCAGGTAGACGCGGATCAGGCCCAGCCGCGAGTCCTCCAGCGCGAACACCTGCTGCCGATATTTGCCGTCGGCGATGTGGAACTTCAGCGCTGTTCCCTTCACCTCGATGACATGGGGCGCCAGCCGCGCCAGCAGCCCCGCCAGCCGTTTCCAGTGTTTGCCATTCCCCAGCGCCGCGTCCGCGCTCGACAGTTCCAGGTGCTTGTCCACCGCCAGTCGCGCCTTGGGGTTCAAACGTGTCAGGAACTGCTCGAAATCCGCCGCCGCGATCGTAGCCCGCGACGCAGTAGCATTGTTCAGTCGACGATTGGCCATAGTCTATCGCTCCCGTAACGGCTCATCCCGAATACCCCATCATTCACAACCGACTCTGTCGCTGACCTGCAATCGCAAAAGGATGCGAAAGGCGGCCCCGGCATGCCGGGCCACAAGTAATCCTCAATTTCATTATAGCACGAATGAGCCCCGACGGGAATGAGCCTGTTCGGAGTACCGCCGGCAC
>JBEKVL010000978.1:0-2550 GCA_049514055.1 Tepidisphaeraceae bacterium
TAAATCCTTACGCATCATGCGAAAAATGATGCTAGCATCAAGGCCGGAGATGGAAAAATGAAACCTGAAAAACCGGTTGAATGATGATCGCTGAGAGCCGGCCGCTTTTTCACGCGTGCAACTTGGCAGTAAACGTCAATAAATCGCCAGCCTTGCGGGCCGTGGTAGGCTGAATGTCTGGGTACGATTCATCCAGTGACATTCGGAGGACCAAGCGATGGCGAAGGCCAGGAGTGCGGATCGGCAGCGGTATTGGCGGGAGGCGATTGAGCGTCAGCAGGCCAGCGGGCAGAGCATTGTGGGGTTCTGCTCCAAGGAGGGGCTGGCCCCGGCCTCGTTTCATGCCTGGAAACGGCGTTTGCGGCGGCCCCAGCGTGAAACCGGGCGGAGGTCGGCGAAGCAAGCCCTTGTTCCCGTGCAGATCGTCAGTGGTCCAACGACTGACGCGGGAAGACTGGAAGTCCAGTGGCCCGGCGGCGTCGTGCTGCGGGTCCAGGGCTGTGACGCGCAGACGATCGGCGCGGTGGTGGTCGCTCTCGCGGCAGCACCGACGACACGAAGGGCACGGCCATGCTGACCTTGCCTTCGTCCCTTCGGGTCTTTGCGAAGACCGGCCCGACAGATATGCGAAAGTCGTTCGAGGGCTTGGTAGGAGTGGTGGAACGAGAACTGGGCCAGCAAGTGGAATCGGGCGACCTGTTCCTCTTCTTCAATCGGCGCGGCGACCGCGTGAAGGTACTATGGTTTGCCGGTGACGGCCTAGTGATATGGTACAAGCGGCTTGAGATGGGAACTTTCGAGGTGCCGAAACCAGCGATGGTTGTGCAGGAGGATGGCTCGCCTTCGTCCGCTGGAATCGAGATGCGATGGAGCGATCTGACGCTGATCCTGGAAGGCATTGACTTGGCCAGTGTGCGGCGTCGCCCGCGATGGCGTCGCGCGTAAAGCGATCCCGAAAAATCTCCGATACCAGCAGAACCAAATGGCGGTGTCGAGTGTTTAATAGGGCATGGAAGAAGGATGTCCATCTTTTGCCGATCAACTGGTCGCCTACCAGCAACAGATTCGTGATCTGGAGCAAAGGGACACGGATCGTCAACTGGTCGTCACGCAACAGCAGGAGACCATCGCACACCAGGCAGCGGTCATCGCCCAGCAGCAGGAAGCCATCGCCGGATACCAGGAGCAACTGGCGAAGGCGGCCGAGCAACTGCGGTTCTTTAAGCGGGCGATGTTTGGCCAACGTCGCGAGCGGTATGCACCCTCGCCCGATCAGAAGCTGCTTTTCGTGCCCGAAACCGTCGAGGGACTGGCTGCCCAACAGGAGAACTCCAGGGACGCCAATGCGAACTCGCCGCCACCTCGGACCCGACGAAAGCCACGACGCCCGAGGATCGAGTTCCCGCAATTCTGGGAACACCGGCGGAAGGATTATCCGCTTCCCGACTCGGAACTGCCGTGCGGCTGCTGCGGAGCCCAGCGGACCATCATCCGCACCCACGTCACGAAGCGGGCGGAGATGGAAGCGGCGAAGCTCTACGTGGTCGAAGAGGTGCGGTACACCTACGGCTGTTCCCATTGCCACAACGGTTCGCAGATGCAGACCACCGAGAGGCCACCGCAGGCCGTGGAGAAAAGCCCTTTCGGGCCGAGCATCCTGGCTTGGCTGGTAACCTGGAAGTTCCTGCACCACTTGCCGGTCTATCGGCAGCAGGAATTGCTGCTGGGTCCGCTAAAGCGGTGGCTATCGCGGGCATTGCTGTGCGGGCTGCTGAGTCGGACGGCCCAGGCTTTACGGCCACTGGAGCGATTGATCCACCAACGGGTACTCGCCAGCATCGTCATCAACGCCGACGAAACGGAGGTGAAGATGCTCAAACCGGGCAACGGCAAGGCGATCACGGGATACCTCAGCGGTTACGCCGGAGATGCCGACCATCGGTACGTGTTCTATGACTTCCGGCCCAGCCGCAGCCGCGACGGGCCGAGAGAAGTCTTGGCCGATTATCGCGGTTATCTTCAAACGGACGGCTACATCGTCTACACCTCGCTCGTGCGCGAGGCGGCGGGCCGCCTTGTGGACGTTGCCTGTTGGGCTCACGGTCGAAGGGGCTTTGAGGAAGCGATCCCGGCGACCAGCCACCCGCTGGTCCATGAAGCCATGATCTGGACGCAGCAGCTTTACGACATCGAGGATCGTGCCAAGGAGATGTCGCCGGAGGATCGCCGGGCGTTGCGGCAAGCCGAGGCGTTGCCGATCCTGGCGAAGATGAAGGCCCGTTTCGATGAAGTGCGGCCCACGTTGCGGCCCACGGCGAAACTGGCCGAGGCGATCGACTACGTGCTGAACCGTTGGGATGCCTTCGTCCGGTACACTGAGGACGGCAGGATACAGATAGATAACAACGTGATTGAGCGGCTTCTGCGGCCCGTCGCCATCGGTCGCAAGAACTACTTGTTTTTCGGAAGCGAGCATGGCGGACAGACGGCTGCAACACTCTACACGCTGGTCCAAAGTGCCCGGCGAAACTGTGTGGACGTGTGGCCGTA
>JBEKVL010000979.1:0-2550 GCA_049514055.1 Tepidisphaeraceae bacterium
CGAGCATCATCGTCACGTTGTAGACGGCCGTCAGTTCGTCGATCCGCCGCCGGAGCTGGAACTCCTGGAAACACAGCCGCGCGATGGCGTTGGCCAGCAGGAAGAGAAATTGTATGGCGGCCGGCCGGTTGCTCTTGGACCGCAGGACCTGCGTCGCCAGCGATTTGATCAGCTTCGGATCGAGCCCGGTCCTGGCGGCCAGTGCCGACGTCTTGACGTCGTCGAGCGTTGCCGTGCCGGCGACGGGGGTCATCCGCAGCGTGCCCAGCCGCTGGTTGGCCACCACGATGGGCGCGACGTACTCGGTGCCTTCCTTCTGCGGCCCGCTGGCCGGCTCGACCGCCTCGGCTTCGCCGGCCTCGGCCTCGGCGATCGCCTTCTGGCGGCGCAGAAAATCCCGCGTCGGCGTCGGGCTGGTCAGCAGGTTCCCGGCCGCATCCGTGATCCGGGCCTTGACGTTGGCGACGGCCGCGAAGCTGTCCTGGATTTCCTGGAGCGTGGGCAGGTCCATGAAATCAGTCAGTCTCAGATGATCCGGGTCGTAGTTGGGCATCCGTGCAACTTCCTTTGCCTCGACTGTAGCGAAGACGGAATTCTACGAGGGGATATCGAGTCGGCAAGCGCTTCCAAACTCCATCGCGGCGGAAATTGTGGTGCGGGCTTCCAGCCTGCCGCAGCCTGGAAGCCTGCACCAACCGCAATGCCATTCGAGCCGCGATGGAGTATGCTCATTCGCTCTTTTTCGGTAGCGGCACGGGTCCGTCAGTATCGCAAACGACCCGGAAGCCAACCAATCCGCCATTGAGGTAGAAACCGCGTGCCGGATCCTGTATTTCATACACATGCCAGCGAGGTATGTCGAAAATGCGGCGGCTGGAATTCACATTCTTGGCCGTCGTGTTCCACGATCCGCCTTTGGCGAACAATCGACTCTCGCCTTCTTCCGGCTGGACCCATTCCGCCGCGTTGCCGAGCATGTCGTACAGTCCCCACGCGTTGGGTGCCTTCTTACCGACGGGGTGCGGGTGGGGCTCGTCATCACCATCCTTTGAATTGCCCGCGTGCCAGGCGATGGCATCGAGCTGTTTCTCCGCGAGATCTTCGAGTGGCGGGCCGCCGGCACGGCAGGCGTATTCCCATTCGGCCTCGGTCGGCAGGCGGAATCGCCAGTCGGTCTGATCGAAGAGCCAGTTGCAAGCGTGGGTGGCGGCGATATGGCCGACGTTGAGCGCAGGCATGTTCTCGGCATCGTAGGGCGACAACTGGCCATATGGCATTTCTGAAGGGCCAGCGACGGCGGCGAATTTCACATCCTGACGCCTGGCTTTGAAACGCCCCACAGCGTCGGGTACGTCGCCGGGCGTCGTCTTGGACAACCAGAGCATGACGACGTCGAAGGTGATTTCCTTCGTCGACATCCAGACGGCCTTCACCTCCACCACGCGAGGCTGCCCACCAGGCTTGGCCGGCGCCATTTCGATCTTCCCCGCCGGGAGCCTGACCATCTCGATTTGGAGGGTTGTTTCGGGAATCCGCACGCGCATTCGCGGCAACCCGGATCGCTCCGGTGACTTCTCCTGAGCGTAAAGCGTGATGGATGCCAGAAGACCCAGTAGCAATGCGAATCGCGTCATGGGTGTCTCCAATCAGCTATACCGCAGTTGTGCCTTTGCGTTGACGTTCCTGGCGAATAATGGCGGTTCAGGCAGCGTCACCACGCTTGGTTGAGCTACGGTTTGAATTTCATCATTGCGTGACCTATTCCACTTATTCGCGCGTCAGCTTAGTCTACCACGCCGAAGGAGACACACATGCCCCAACAACCGCTCCACCATCACGAAGCCGGCCAGGGTGCGCCGCTCGTGCTCATTCACGGTTTCCCGTTCGACAGCCGCATGTGGGACGACCAGCTTGCCGGCCTGTCGGATCACTTCCGGCTCATCGCGGTCGACCTTCCCGGCTATGGCCAGTCCGCGCCGCCCCGGCCGTTCACGACCGCCTCCGCCGCCCAAGACGTCCACGAACTTCTCAAGAACATCGGCGCACTTCCGTGCGCCCTGTGCGGCCTGTCCATGGGCGGCTACGTCTGCTTCGAATTCGCCGCCCGGTTCATGCCTGATATGCGGGCTCTGGTGCTGACGGACACACGCTACGATGCCGATTCCCCCGAGGCGAAAGAAAACCGCAACCGCATGATCCAATTGGCCCGCGAACGCGGTGCCGCGGCCATCGCGGATATTATGGAACCAAAACTTCTCGCCCCCGACACGCCCAGAACCCGCCCGGCCGTTCGGCAGAAACTCCGCCAGATCATGGAGAGCGTGCCGCCACAGACCATCGAACACACCCTGGCGGCGCTGCGGGACCGGACGGATTCCACTACCCGCCTGAAGAATATCGCCGTGCCGGCGCTCGTTGTCATGGGCCAACAGGACGCGATCACGCCGTTGTCCGTCGCCGAGGCGATGCAGCAGGCGGTCCCCGGCGCGCAGTTGGCCGTCATTTCCGGTGCCGGCCACATGCCGCCGATGGAACAGCCGGAACAGTTCA
>JBEKVL010000980.1:0-2549 GCA_049514055.1 Tepidisphaeraceae bacterium
ACTCAGGGCTCCGAACCGGGGTCAAAGCTCAGATCATGGGTCACGAGCTGTCAGGTTCAGTGGTCCGGGTGCATCGGTCCGTCACGAAATACTCATTGGGTCAGCGAGTCGCGATAGCCCCCGACGTGAGTTGGGGTGAATGCCATTATTGCCGGCGCAGCTGGGTCAACCTCTGCGCCAACCACCGTATGATCGGCACGCACTGGCCTGGCGGCTTCGCGCAGTACATCCACCTGCCGGCCGAAGTACTCTCGCACGGCATGGTGCACCTGATGCCTCCCGGTCTCTCCTACGAACAAGCGGCCCTCGCAGAGCCTGCTTCTTCAGTGCTCGCGGCGCAGCAGAACGCGGGGATCGGGCCCGGCGACACGGTGGCGATCTTTGGGGACGGCCCCGTTGGTTGTCTGCACCTTGACATAGCCCGATTGCGTGGCGCTTCGCAGATACTCATGGTCGGTCTCAGGCGGCTCGCGCAAGCACGTGCGTTCGCCCCAAATGCCCTCATCGACGCGGCGAGTCAGGATCCCGTCGCGGAAATCCGGAAACTGACCAACGGGCTCGGTGCGGACGTTGTGATCGTCGCTACGCCGGTGGCCGCAACACAAGCGCTGGGAGTCGAGGCGGTTCGAAAGCGGGGCACCGTCATCCTTTTTGGGGGTCTTCCAGAATCCAGCCCAACGGCAACGTTGAACACTAACCTCATCCACTACAACGAGATCCGCTTGGTTGGCGCCTTCTCGTACCCAGCATACATGCACGAACAGGCTCTCTTGGTGATCAACGAGGGAAAGATCGATTCGGACAAGTATTTTACCAGGACCGTTTCACTCGCGGAGATCCCAGTCGGCATCAAGGCAGCCGAAGCGGGCGCGGCTTTAAAAGTCCTGGTAAAGCCCTGGTCGTGAGAAGGGCGCGCATATGAAAGCGTTCAATTACTTGCTGCAAGAGAGGGAAAAAGACGGGGCACCTGTCCGCGCTGCGCTCGTGCCCGGAGACAAGGCCATTACAAAGGGCTTGGAGGAGATGAGTGACGGATCGGTGCTCCTGCAGGCATAGACGTGGGCACCGGCGGCTGCAAAGCGGTCGTTTTCGAGCCCGCGGGCAATATCCTCGGGTACGGATTCCGCGAATATGGAATTATCTGCGATGCGCCTGCCAAGGCCGAGCAGGACGCCGAAGCTGTGTGGCGGGCTACTCTGGATGCACTGCGCGAGGCTGTGTCCCGCAGTGGAATCCGCAGCGTGGAGGCCATCGGGCTGTCGGTTCAGGGAGACGCCATCATCCCTGTGGGGCATGGCTTCACGCCATTGCACAACGCCCTTCTGGGGATGGATTACCGCCCTGCCGAATTGGCTGCGGAATGCGGGCGAACTATCGGCGCCCGAGTCCTCTTCGACCTGACCGGCATGAGGCCGCACCCAATCAACAGTATCGTCAAGGCGCTCTGGCTGAAACAGGAGCTGCCGCGCGTCTTTCACAAGGCCTGGAAGATCGTCACTTACGGGGATTTCATCCTTGGCCGCCTCGGCGCCGACCCTGTGATTGACTGGACTATGGCGTCCCGCACAATGGCGTTCGACCTACGGCGCCGTTCATGGGCGACGATGGTCCTCGATTCCTTGGGGATCGAGCCGAGGCTTCTTTCCCGTGCGGCGCCGTCGGGCGAGGCCGTCGGGAAGCTCGGAACCGAAGCCGCGCGTATGGCAGGTCTCGAGCCGGGCGCCCTGCTCGTAACAGGCGGCCATGACCAGACCTGCGCCGCCCTGGGTGCGGGGGTGAACAGGGCCGGCATAGGCGTTCTTTCCGCTGGTACCGCCGATGTGCTTTCCACTGCCTTCACGGAGCCCAAGCTGAACGATGAGATGTTTGACGGGTTCTATCCCTGCTACCTGCACGCCAAACGGGACATGTATTTCACATTCGCGCTTAACCACATCGGCGGGATTCTCTTCCGGTGGTACCGCGACACGTTCGGCGCCGAAGAAGTACGGAAGGCTGCGGAGGCTAGCAGAGACGCTTATGACCTGCTTGTCGAGGGCGTTCCAGAAGGGCCATCGCCTGTCATGATCCTTCCTCATTTCAACGGCAGCGGTAACCCTGTATGCGACATGAGCTCTCGCGGTGCGATCGTCGGGTTGACGCTTTCGACGACACGCCCGGATATCGTGAAAGCAATTCTCGAATGCCTCGCATTTGAATCAAGAATCAATGTCGACTACTGGAACGGGGCGGGGATCGAGATCGAGGAATTCCGTGCGGTTGGCGGAGGCGCCCGATCTCCGCGTTGGCTGCAGATCCGTTCTGATATTCTGGGCTCGCCGGTCAGGACTCTCCAAGTGCGAGAGGCCGCGTGCCTTGGCGCGGCGATCCTCGCAGGTGCCGCAGCCGGCGTGTTCGCTTCCGTAGATGAGGGAATCAGCCGCACAGTCCACCTCGGGCAGACCTACGAGCCAGATGTACGAAGGGCAGAGCGCTACGCAGAAAAATACGGCATCTATCGCAGGCTGTACCCGGCTCTTCGCGAGGTGAACGCCTTACTGGGTGAAACG
>JBEKVL010000981.1:0-2549 GCA_049514055.1 Tepidisphaeraceae bacterium
AGAAAAGCGCGCCGCGTTGATTTTCCCGATGATTCTTCTGCCATACATGTTTCTCCCGAGGGTTAGAAGCTGTCCGGTAAGGGATAGGCACCCGGGCATCTTGCACGAGGCGGACACCCGGCACAATTCATCCGGGAGCCAGTCTCCGTTTCCGGACAGCCATTTCGTCCACGAAATCGTAGCCGCGAATCACACCGGTCTACGTTACCCCACCCAATCCCGCCGGTCAAGTTACCGGGGGAACAATTCGAAAGAAGGCCAAGCTGCTCACGCAAAGGCGCCAAGGCGCGAAGAATCGGAATCAACCGCCGGTCAGGAAGGTAGGGCGGTTCGGCGCTACCTACCGCGTCATGCGCGGTTCCCCTATGATAAGATGGCGTGCCAATCGCGATCGAATCACGCTTGGCAACGAAGCCCCGTGGAGACGGCTTCATAAACTGTCCGAACGGGGAATAAGTCCTGGTTCTGAGTCTTGCCTTGTCCCCGTTGTCGCAGAACCCCATCTTTATGGTCATTATCCTCCTAAACTTCGTCATCTGGACGATTCTCGGGGTTCTGCTCCTTGTGGCGTCTTTCGTGAGTTGCGTGCGCGGGCGGACGGCGTGAAATCCGCGGATCGCTGAAATGAGCACCGTGAACCCGATCGATCTGAATGCCCGGCGCCGGTACCACCGGGTCATGCTGCTGGTGTCGTGCGGTGTGATCGCGGCATCGCTCGTCTTCGAGGTGCGGCCGGACCAGAGGGTCATCTTGCCGTGGATCCCGGGCCTGCCACTACCGGCCAGTTGCCTCTCCAAGACCCTGTTCCACGTCGACTGCCCGGGCTGCGGCCTGACGCGGAGCTTCATTCACCTGGCCCACGGGCGGTTCGCCCAGTCGATCGCCTTGCACCGGCTCGGCTGGTTGCTGGCCTTGGCCGTGCTCTTGCAAGTGCCCTACCGCGCCTTCGCGATGTTCGGCCCGCGAGCGGAGCCTCTCGGGCGGCGCTTCCCGCAATGGCTCGGCATGGCGCTGATCGCACTTCTGATCGCAAACTGGGCAGTGAACCTTGTGCTCGGCGTCCAGACGCCGCTGTTCGAAGCCGGGTTTTAGCCAGTCAATATTCCTGCCGGGAGAACAGCCAAACCCCGGCGGCGAAAAAGAGGATAGTTGCGATCCCCAAAACGGCCCAGGCGGTTGATCCGGAAACCGGCACGAAGAGTTCCGGCGATCGGCCGGCCAGCGCGTTGAGGCCCAGCGGCTTACCGGCATCGAGAATCAGACATTGCGTGTAGAACGAGATCGCCAGGCGCTTCACAACGCCCGGCATGTTGCCGAAAAGGGTCTCCAGGAAAACGGCATACACGAGTGCCGCGATGGTCGCGCGGCGAAAGAGGACGCTGAACAGGCAGAACAGCCCCGTATAGGCCGCGGTCGAAAGCATGGCCGCGGGAAAGAAGACCCACAACACGGCTCGCCCCGCCGGGCCGGCAAGCCAGGCCAACCCCGCCCAGACGCCGAGCGACCATGCCATCGCCAATCCCATCGCCGCGGCATACTTGGCTGTGAAGATCAGCGGCCGGGGCAAGGGTGTTGCCAGGAGATACACCAGCGTTCGGTCCTCGCGGTCCGCGGCGACGGCGGGCGACGCGTAGCACAGGCAGAAGAGCGGCAGCAGCAAGGAAACATACACCGGGAGCAGCAACTCCTCCACGAGCTGTTGACTCGTCCGCCCGTGCCGCAGAGACCACGCGGTGACGCTCACTGCGGCGAAGGCCAGGAGGAGGGCGCAGACCACGGTCTGACGCGACCGGACCATCCGCCACATCGACAGGCGGGCCAGGAACAGGGTATCGGAAACCCAACGGAAAATGTGCATAGCGAAAGTCCGCGTCAACAGGCTTACGAGATAGTCGGGCCCATCAGGTAGTCAAAAACGGCCTGCGTCGAGGCGTCGGTGACTTCCAGCCGCCGGATCTCGAAGCCTTCGTCCACGACGAGGGTGGTCAACAACTCGAAAAAGCTCTTCGGAGACCGCGCCTGCACGACGAGTTTTCCACCCTCTTCCAGCTCCACGGCCTGCACGAACTCGGATTCGAGGAGCCTCGCCGCCAAAGGCCGGGGCCGATCCGCCGCAATGCAAACGCGAAGCGGGTGTCCGTCGAGCATCCGGCGGATCTCGGCCAGCGAGCCACAGGCCAGGATCCGGCCGCGGCAGATGAACAGGACCCGATCGGCGAGCCGGTCCATGTCTTCCAAGACGTGGCTGGAGATGAGGATCGCCTTTCCCAATCGGCTGAACAGCGCCGCCAACTCCGACCGGCCGACCGGATCGACGCCGTTGAGCGGCTCGTCGAGCACCAGCAGCTCGGGGTCGTGAACCATGGCCTGGGCAAGCTTGATCCGCTGCCGCATGCCTTTGGAGTAGGAGCCCAGCGGCCGGTCCGCGCGCGCCGACATGCCGACCTGCCGGAGAACCTCGTCGGTCCGTTCGTCCCCCGCGCGTCCGCGGTAGCCGTGGAGCCTGGCCAGGGTCCGCACGAAGGCTCGGCCCGACATTTCCTCATAGA
>JBEKVL010000982.1:0-3731 GCA_049514055.1 Tepidisphaeraceae bacterium
CCAGCGCCCGCACTCGATCCAACGTCAGGCCCCCGCTGTTGCACGTCCACGACGAGCGGACGGGGGACCGGCCCATCCACCACAATCCGAGTCCCAGGCCGGCGATCAGCATCGCCAGCATCGCCAGCATCCAACTGATTCTCCATAACATGTTCCCTCTTCCTTTCCCGCTCGCGCCCCTGGCCGCGAGCCGCACAGCCCCGATCCAGAGCCCCGATCAGGCAGAGCAGAATGATTACCACGATCACGAATAGCACAACCTGCATGTTCAACTCCCTTCAACGAGTAAAGACTCCCCCGTAACCTCCGCACCGCTCATCGCCACGCGTTATGGACGGGGCCAGGAGCTGAGGCAGTGGCATGGTGCCAAACCGCCGAAGAAGCTGGTCCCAGCCATCAATGCACCCGGGAACAGACCAACTCAGCGGGCCGGAACTGGGAATCTGTGACAGGTTAAGTTTCTGGAAATGGTCGATGCTCGACGCGTACGGCGCACGGCCACTGGCGTTGAGTCCGTAGAGCTTTTGCGCGCGGTTGTCCCAGACCAGGACATAGAGGTCGCCGCCGATACCGCAGCTCATCGGTTCCATGAGCCCCATGGCGGCGTTGAAGGCCACAGCGGCGTCGACAGCGTTGCCGCCACTCTTGAGAATGTCGATGCCGATGCGCACGGCGAGAGGGGGCGACGTGGCAACCATGGCGTGTTCGGCAACGGCTTCTGGGTGCGAGGCGGGCATCCGCATCTCGGCGGTGTACGTGAACCTGCCGGTATGACGCGGTCGTCTTGGGTGTTGACTGAGGGCAAGACCGTTCCTAAATTCAATCTGGCAAACGTAGTGTGGCGGCCTCCGCTCAAGGCCTTTTCCGCACTTTGCTGGAGACCCGCCAGATGGAACTCCCTCGACGCAGCCGTGGTGACGAACTGCTCAGGGCCGGAGAGCTCTTGGCCCTGCGTACACGGTTGCGGTGCCTCGCTCCCCGGCATGACATCAGGACGGTGATTGTGTGCGCGTTCGACCATCGCACGCGGATGCTCCCTTTCATCTACGCCGACACGCGCATGGCCCCCGCCGGCGCGCGGGCTATTGGATCGGCGCTGGCCGATATCGGCTGTCATAAGACCCGGATCGTCCTTCAGCAGTGGAATCGCCACTTCCGGCCATCACGCATGCGGCTGGATGGAGCGGTCCCGGACCTGTTCATGGTGTCGAGCATGGGGATGCATTCGGGACGTTGCATGGAACTGATCCGGGATGCGCGGCGGATCGACAGCGACCACCGGCCGCTGATCATCGCCGGTGGCTCGCACGCGATTTACGAGCCACACCTGCTCTTCGACCCCGATCCCGCCGGCGCGGGTGGTGCCGACGTGGCGGTGACGGGCGAGGAGTTCGTCCTGTTGAGCCTGCTGGAATTGCTGCTGTCGATACGGGGGAACGGGGAATCGATGCGCTCGGCGTTCTATCGCGCACGACAGGGCGGCCTGCTGGAGGAGGTTCCCGGGCTCGTCTATCCGCTGGGCGATCGCGATGGCTTGGCCGAAGAACTGGTGCATACGGGGATCCAGCGGCTGCTGGGGGATCTGGACGAACTGCCTCACCCGGTACTTGGATATCAACTGCTGGAACCGCCCAGCGGGTCGGCCCTGCTTGGCCCCCACGCACTGGCGGCGGATCGGGTGCGGCATTACACCCCAGTCAGTTCGCTGGTGCTGACGTTCGGCTGCAAGTTCGCATGCCCCTACTGCCCGATCCCCGCCTACAACCAGCGGCAGCATCGGCTCAAGAGCGGAGCGCGCATCGCCGAGGAAATGTGGCGGCTGAACAAGGAATACGGCCTGCGCTACTTCTTCGGCGTCGACGACAACTTCTTCAACAACAAAGCCCGCACTCTGGGGATCGTGGAGGCGCTGGCGCGGGCCGAGTTCGAGGGCATTCCGCTGCGCAGCCGGGTCCGGTGGTACACCGAAGTGACGGTTCACGATACGTTGCAGATGAAAGACCATCTGCAACTGGTCCGGGACGCGGGGTGCCGCGCGCTGTGGCTGGGTGTGGAGGACATGACCGCGACGCTGGTGAACAAGGGGCAGAGCGTCAACAAGACCACCGAGGCCTTCGAGCGGCTGCGCGCGGTGGGCATCTGCCCCATGCCGATGATGATGCACCACGATTCCCAGCCGCTGTACACCCGCGGATCGAATTACGGGCTGCTCAACCAGATCCGCCTGCTGCGAAAGGCGGGGGCCGCGTCGCTCCAGGTGCTGATGATCACGCCGGCAGTGGGCACCAACCTCTACGAGCAGACATTTGAAAGCGGTCAGGTGCTCGCCAGCGCTGGTGGCCGGCTGGTCGAACCGTACATGTGTGATGGCAATTACGTAATCGCCTCGCACCACCCCAGGCCGTGGCGCAAGCAGTTGAACCTGCTGATGGCGTATCTCTACTTTTACAATCCCATATGGCTGGCCGTCCTACTGCTGCGGCGAAAGACCCGGGTGGGCCTGAAGCCCGCCGGCATGCAACTGGTGGGGATGATGGGGCTGATCCAATGCTCGGCAGAATCGAGCGACAAGCCGCACCGCCGGTCAGTACAATCAAATTGCGTAACGTATCCGCCGCGTCGGTCGGTAATGACCTGGTCCAAGTCGTGGTCCGTCCGGAAAACGAGCGCCCGACGCCGGGCCAGACCGCGAACTGACGCCGGGGAGCGGTTTGGAGAGCAAGCGACTCCGGGTCGGCGTAGCACATCAGTCGGCAGGTGGGGCGATTTCACCTCAACTATGTGAAGACCTGCCAGCAGTACCAGGCCGACATGCCCCGCCAGCCGATCTACCGGCAGTTCAATGTGGCCGTCGGCAAGTGCGTGGACTGCGGCTGCACCGTGCAGGGCCGGCAGGCATAGGACGACCGAGTGGCAGCAGATGAGAATGCGTCTTCAGCCGGCGTCTTGGATCTTCTCATACCCGCTCCCATGTTCAAACCGCAACCATACCGACGCTTCCCGCTGATCGGCCTGAGGACTGTCGCTGAGTTGGGAGCAGCCGGCGGACGGCTATTCCCTGGCCACGTAGTCGAAGACGAAGACGTCGTCGAGGACCGGACCGACGATCTTGCCGAAGGCTTTGTGCTCGGGGTGGGGGAGATAGTCGTCGCGGTCCTTTTCGCTGGCGAAGGTGAGGATGAAGCAGTGGGTGAAGCCCTTGTCCTTCTTCTCGGGACTGATGTTGGTGCCCCACTTGAGCGACGTGACGGTTGGAATCCTGATCTTGAGGGCGGCGAAGGCGTCCTCAACCTGCTTGATCTGCTCGGGCGTGGTGCCGGCTTTGAACTTGAAGCAGACGACGTGATAGATTTCCTTCTTGCTCTGGGCGTTCTGGGCGAAAGCCATCCACGAGAAGAAACCGGCCGAAAGGACGATGAGAAGGGAGATGAAGTATTTCATGGTGAGCGGTACGGTACATTGGCGCAAGGGCGGCGGCAAGAGCGATGAACAAAGGGCGAGGGTTCTAGCGGGGAGTAATGGAATGCGACCGCTTTTCGGCCGCTATTTGCCGCTGAACAGATACAGCCGATCGGCGGTGCGCACGAGAATCCGGCCCTCCAGCGCTACTACGCTGCCGCGAGCCGGACCCGCAGTTTGCAGCGTGCTTTTGGACAGCAGCCTGCCGTCGGCGGCCGAGAGGATGAACACGTCGCCGCCTTCGTTGGTGCAGTAGATCCTGCCATCCGCGC
>JBEKVL010000983.1:0-2547 GCA_049514055.1 Tepidisphaeraceae bacterium
CTGCCCAGCAGGGCCTCGGTCTCAGCACAATGCTGCTCGAATGACGGCATAACGGAATCAAAAATGGAACAGCCGCCTCAACGCCGCCTCATGCTCTGGATTGCGCTGTTCGTGCGGGTCAACCACCACTTTACCGTGCTGTTCCCCGATTCAAAAGTCCATGCAATTCGCTCTGGCATGATTCCGGTTTCAGCGAGGTCATCGGCGTGAAAGACGACGTACTCTCCGGGTCCGGTTCTCGCAACGCGCCCGCGAGGAAACCCCTTCCACCAGGGTCGAAGCTCCTCGGCGGCCACCGTCGCTGTCTGCGCCCTAGCCTCCGCCAAATCCAGCGCCACATACCGCCTCCAGGCGTCGCCGTGCCAGAGGCCGCCGAAATCCTCCCACGGAAACGCGTACAAGCGCCAGCCAGAGGGGAAGCGCACGACATAATAGACGCCCTGTTTTCCCGGCGACTCCGAAAGCCGCCTCGCCAGCCGGGCTGCCGTCGCTCGGTCATCGTTGTAAACACTGTTGTCATCCATAAGGTTGTTCCATAGGCTGCGGTCAGTCAGAATCTTGCAGAGAGGCGGCATCTTCTCAATCTGCCAGAACAACCGACGCCTCCACCCGCCCCCGCCGGTCGAGGAGGCAGGCGAACCCGCCGCGAGGGATGGTCCCCGCCTGCTCGACGACCCTGCGGACAATCCAGCCTGCCTGCCTGCGGGTCAGGTTCCCAGGCGGCACTCTCATGCGAAGATGCCAGACCGGGTGCGGCTCGATTTGTTGCAAGCGCACTTGGTTGAACCCCGCTTCCTCGAACTCCCTGATTGCCCCATTCGGCCAGTCAGTGTACGAGGGGCCAAGGCCGAGGAAGTAGGCACGGGCGTCGAAATCGTCGTGGCTGGTCTCCGTCGAGACCGCCTCTGCTTTGGCCGGTGCCGGTGCCAGGGTCTGTTTTCGTCGTCGGGGTGCCGCGCGGTATCCATGCTCCAGTCAAGGCGGCCACGAACAGCAACGCCATCAGGTTCTCAGTGCGGCGCGAGCCAGACCGTTCCGCTCGTCAGGCCGCCGTCCAGCACCCTGGCAATCTGGGCAACGACCAGGGTGTGCCCGATTTGCCTGAGCGCGGCGTCAAGCTGGTCGTGAACCTGTTCCGTTGTAAAAGTCTCCGGGTTCTCGACCCGGTAGCGGAAGTGGAACACGCCTTCCTCGTCACCTGCTTCAAGGTGAAGCTCCGGCAAGCCCGCCTCAGCAAGCTGGCGCTGCATCCTTGTCGCCTCGGTCTCCGGCTCAGCCGGGTTCATCAAGAACCACTCACGAGCGTCGAAGTCCTCCTGCGCGTGCTTTCGCTCATGCTCAGGAGCGGTCGTGAGCAGGTAGTCCCGCGCATCAAAAGCCTCCCCGTCCACCTGGGGACCGGCACCGGTGCCAGCCTGCCGGCGCTGAGGGCCGGACCTGGGTCTGGGTTTGCGGCGTGTTCCCATAGCTTAACGCGACGCGGCTCCTGGCGGCCACGCTTCCGGTTCATAGACGGTCATGGCCGTGACCTCCATTGGAGGGCAGGGCGACTCCGGCTCGCCGCGCCGAAAGGAGTAACGCTGCTCGCCCAGCGCCCGGACGAGTTCTTCGCCCAAGGCGACGGCGGCAGCAACCTCCGCCAGATTGGCGTGCTCATTGTCCCGGTGCCAGCAGTGATAGCCCGCTGACAGATTCAAGCATTCGAGCGGGAACCTCTGCCTCAAGACCATCACGTCGCTGAACGGATGATGCTGCCACTTTGTCGCGCCAGGCCGCTTCAGTGCCGGCAACGCCCGCTTGATGAACTCCCCGTCATTCCTAAACAGACGCTCGCCGCCGCATGTGTACGAAAGCAGTCCTGCGCCAGGGCAGTCGAACTCCATCAACCATCCGACGCGCTCGAAGAAGTCAGCACGCACATTCCGCGCACCAACGGCTCCCACTTCCTGCGCCGCGAACAAGGCGACGGAGATGTTCTCTACTCGCTCCAGCAACTCCAGCACACAAACACGCCAGCCTTGGCATCCGCACCGGGACCAACCCGGCCCCCTTGGTCATCGACGCCGAGCGGGATGCCGTCCTGTTGGATGACCTGGATTTTGGTCCAGCGGTGAACGCTGTCGATGTGCGCCGCCACACAGGGCGCGAACCGGGCGTTGCCCTTGACGATGTAGACATTGTTGTGCTCGTCCACCGTGGCCCGACCGCCCGCGCCTGAAAACGGCCCAGGGCTCGGCCCGGCGACCAACGGAGAGCGGTTGAACTAGTAGCATTGCGTGGGCTGCGCTTTCATCGTTAGGGGTGCAATGGTATTGGAGTGGGCGTAATGTTCCTGGACTATGAAAAACGAACTGATGGACAGAATCGCCCTGGTGACCGGCGGCAGCCGGGGCATCGGGCGGGCGGCGGCCCTGGCGCTGGCCGAGGCCGGTGCCGACGTGGCTGTAAATTTCAACCAGCGGGAGGCCGAGGCCCATGCGGTTTGCGGCGAGATTGAGGGGCTTGGCCGCCACGCCCTGGCGGTCAAGGCCGACGTGTCGAAGGCCG
>JBEKVL010000984.1:0-2547 GCA_049514055.1 Tepidisphaeraceae bacterium
GACCAGGTGAGCAGCCCGGCCGCTCGGAGTCGATCGATGGCTCGCCGCAGGTGCTTCCCGCCCGCGCCGCCGACCAGATCGTGCAATTCGGGGACGGAATACCTCGAAAACCGCCCCGTCTTGGCCCCGCAGCGCCTCGCTGTCAGCTCAAAACAGGCAAACCATACCCGAAGGTCCAACCGGCGGATGATCCCGCGTCTATAGGCCAGCCAGACCGTTAAGAGTGCCCTGGCCGGGATGAAACAGAATCCGCCGGCCGGCTTGCGTTGTGCATCGTGTGTATCCCCTAGTTCCATCTGTCATACCTTGCGTGAGGCGACCTGCCACGGGCGTCGCCGTTGCCCGGAGGCGGCTTGGGGATGGAAAGGAACGCAGCGCGTGCCGGACTGCTGGTAACACTTGACACGCCGCGTCGATTTGCGCTAGGCTCGACCTGCGCGTTTGCTCTCAGCAATGACGCTCATCAGGCCAAGCGGGTAAGACGGCTTTTCCCGGCCGCCTTTTCGTTCCCCGTACCGCCTCATTAATCGACTTGTTTTTCTCACTGTCGGGCCACGGGCCGTCCACGAGGACGACCCGGCCCCGCAGTCCTACCCGTCCTACCCTATACCTGGATGCACCGGCCTGGCGCAAGAGATCAATCATCTTTCTGCCCGGGTGCCGAACTCCGGAATTCGGGAATTCGGGAATTCGGGAATTCCCGAGATCGTTTCAGCTTGCTCTTTTTCTCCAGACGCGCTAGACCGTTACCAGGACATCATCCCAAAGTCGGGAATTCGGGAATTCCCGAGTTCGGGATGTCAGGAAAACACCATAAACGGGGAGGGCAATATGAACACCATCAGCAGAAACGGCATCGTCATCGCCGTCGGCAATCAGAAAGGCGGGGTGGGGAAGACCACTAACACCGTGCATCTCGCGGCGGCCCTGGGCATGCGCGGCTATAAGTCGCTCATCATCGACCTCGACCCGGCGGCGGGCGCCACCAAGCACCTGGGCGTCCCGGCCAACAGTTTCGCCGGCACGCTGGAACTGCTGACGACCGAAGAGACCGTCGCCAACCTGGCTCTAAGTGAGAATCTACCCCGCGGCGTGGAACTTATTCCGTCGCGGCCCCAGCTTTCGGAAATCGACAGTCTGCTCTCCAAGTACGTGGACCGCACCACCATCCTCGACCGGCCGCTGGCGCTGGCCCGCGACCAGTACGACTTTGTCTTTCTCGACACCGCGCCCGAAGCGGCGTCCGTTCCCACCGTCGCGGCCTATTCCACCGCCGACTGGTTTCTGCTCTCGGCCTTTCCCCATCCGCTGTCTTTGGCCGGCCTCACCGAAGCGTTTAACGACATCGCCGATGTGCGAAGGCACCGAAACCCCCGTCTGGAGGTCTTGGGCGTCGTCTTCACCAACGTGGATGGCCGGGCCACCACGCTTCGCGCCCAGCTGGAAGCCGTCGTAAACGAAGCGCTTCCTGGCCGGCGATTCCAGAACTTCATCTCCCAGGCGGTGATTCTCCCCAAGCTGTCGGGGGAGGGAAAGACTCTCTTTCAGCTCCCCCGCTACTAGCGGGTTCCAGTCGCCATTCAATACCAGCTTCTCTCGGCGGAGCTGGAACACCGCGTAAGAAACCGCGAGGCGTTTCTCGCCGGCAGCTTGGAGCCGGTGCCGTATAAGCGGCTGCTGATTTCCAACGGGAACGGGGCGTGGCCGTCCGCTCAAGAAGATTCGCCTCCCGAGAACTCAGACGCCGATACCGTATCAGCGTGCGTATCGGCCTCTTCTGGCCCTGGGGAATAGGGGAGGGGACGAGGAAGGAGAGAGGAGGGGAGTATGCCCAAGGCAATCGAAAGACCGATTCCCAGTAGTTCTGTGGCCTGGCTCTTTGATTGCGGGGCCGCCGCACGCGCCATTGCCGAGCCCAAGGCCACGGTTCTGCCCGTTGTGGAGATTCCCCCCGTACCGCCGCCGGTCCCTTCCTTATCATTTTCTGTCCCGGTACGCCAGTCAACGCTCGTGAAGCGCGAACTGGTGCTCACAGCCCAGACCGATGAAATCTTTACGCAACTGGTCACGGCGCTACGCCAGGCCACGGGAACGCGCTTAAACGCAAGCCACGCCGCCCGGGCACTTCTCCGGGCCGTGGCCGGCGCCATTCCCAAAATCGTAAGCCAGGAAACCCCCACGCGCCCGCTCCGCCTTCCGGCCAAAGCCAGGGGACAGGAAACTCAGCGCGAGGCGTTCGAGCAACAACTCGCCGACCTCATCGCCGAAAGTTTTAAGACCAAGTGAGGCACGCCGGGAGGCTGCTTTTGTGGGCACCGGAAGATTTTATGCAACACGCAACCCGTTTCTGTCCATAACGGGACTTGAATGTAGTCGCTGATCTTTTACAAAGTCTGTCAGGGTAGTCGCCCAGCGCCACTTCCCGGCCGTCCCCGGCCATCAACGCGGGGCCGGCCGAGAGACCGGTGGCGCCAAGGGTTTGTTGCGGTTTTCGGTAAAGCAGGTGTTTCACGCAGAAAGGACCGGCCTACGCAGAACCCGATCGAC
>JBEKVL010000985.1:0-2543 GCA_049514055.1 Tepidisphaeraceae bacterium
GGTGGATTCGTCGGCATTTGTGGCCGACCCCAAACTGCTTGAGGCTCTGGAATTGCGTGCGACGCAGTTTGTCTGCGAAGAAGACCGTGAATTGTTTCGCCAGGGCGAGACACCGAGCGGGCTGTATATCTTTCACAAGGGCGATGCCTTTTTGACGATGAAGTCAGAGAAGGGCGAAGTGGTTTTGTGCATTCAGCCGACGGAGGGTTCGCTGCTGGGTTTGCCGGCGCTGGTGGGCAATGAGCCGTATTCGCTGACAGCCAAGGTGACGAAGGGCTCTGAGCTGGGCTTTGTGACGGGGGAAGATTTCAACGGCCTGATGCAGACGGATGCGACGGTGCCGTTTCGGGTGTTGAATGTGCTGGCGGCGGAAGTGCGGGCGGCACGGCAGGCATTGTTGAGCTAGCCTCGATTGAATTTCAGAAATGGAAAGGCCTGAGCGATGGATTGCTCAGGCCGTTCTTGTTTGGATTTCTGGTCTCCCAGGTCCCAGAAGCGGGACCTGGGGCACCCAGTTTTTCTGCAACTTCAAGCGGCCAGATGCCTAGACCAGGGCGCGATGGGGAACGGCGGGCTGTGTTTCCTGGGCGGCGAGGTAGGTGTTGACGGCGGCGGCGGCCTTGCGACCTTCGCTGATGGCCCAGACGACGAGGGACTGACCACGGCGCATGTCGCCGGCGGCGAAGATGTTGTCGACGCTGGTTTTGTAGTCGCCGTTGGTGGCCACGTTGCCGCGCTGGTCGAGCGCGACGCCGAACTGTTCCAACATTCCGTTCTTCACCGGACCGAGAAAGCCCATGGCCAGCAGCACGAGATCGACATCGAGGGTGAACTCGCTGCCGGGCTCGGGAGTGAAGGTGGGCGGCGGGCCGACGCGTACGGCCTGAACTTGCTTGACGTTGCCGTTTGCGTCGCCGTTGAACTGAATGCTGTTGATGGACCAATCGCGGATGCCGCCCTCTTCGTGGGAGGTTTTGGTGCGCAGTTGGAGCGGCCAAAGGGGCCAGGGAGTGGAGCCGGCGCGCTGCGCGGGGGGCTTGGGCATGATCTCCCACTGGTGAACGGAGAGGGCCTTTTGGCGCAGGCTGGTTCCGAGGCAATCGGCTCCGGTGTCGCCGCCGCCGATGATGAGGACGCGCTTGCCAGTGGCCAGAATTTCCAACTGCGGATCGATGGAGTCGCCCTCGCAGCGGTGATTCTGTTGGGGGAGGAACTCCATGGCGTAGTGAATGCCCTTGAGCTCGCGTCCGGGAATCTTGAGGTCGCGGGGCTGTTCGCTGCCGCCGGCCAGAAGAATGGCGTCGTACTGCTCGGTGAGCGAATTGACGGAGACGTTGAGGCCGACGTGGGCGTTGGTTTGGAAGGTGACGCCCTCAGCCTTCATCTGGGCGATGCGGCGGTCGATGACGTGCTTTTCGAGCTTGAAGTTGGGGATGCCGTATCGCAGGAGGCCACCGATGCGGTCGTTCTTCTCATAGACGGTGACCGTGTGTCCGGCGCGGCGAAGCTGCTGCGCGGCGGCGAGACCTGCCGGTCCGCTGCCAACGACGGCGACGTGCTTGCCGGTGTTTTGCTCGGGTGGCTCGGGATGGATCCAGCCCTCGTCCCAGGCGCGCTCGACGATGGAACGCTCGATGAGCTTGATGGAGACGGCGGGCTGATCGATGCCGAGTACGCAGGCGGCCTCGCAGGGCGCGGGGCAGATTCGCCCGGTGAATTCGGGGAAGTTGTTGGTGGCGTGGAGGCGGCGAATGGCCGTTTCCCAACGGTTGTTGTAGGCCAGGTCGTTCCAGTCGGGAATCAGGTTGTTGACCGGACAGCCGGTGTGACAGAAGGGCACACCGCAATCCATGCAGCGGGCCGACTGCTCGCGCTGCTTCTCTTCGGGGAAGGGCTCGTAGATTTCCAGATAGTCCTGGACCCGCTCTTCGACCTTGCGGCGGGAGGGTTGTTCGCGATCGATTTCAAGAAAGCCAGTTACCTTACCCATGCTGCACCTCGGTGGCCGCCACCAGAGGCGACGAAATTGATGAAACGGGAGATGAATAGAGAGTTTCCGTGCGTTCGATGCCGAGTACGCGCTTGTACTCGTGGGGGAAAACCTTGATGAAGTTGGGCTGGATGGCGGCCCAATTTTCGAGGAGCCAGGCGGCGCGGGGGCTGCCCGTGAGTTCGATGTGGCGCTTGAGCAGGGTCTGGACTTCGGCGACGTCTTCGGCGAGGACGAGCGGTTCGAGATCGACGCTCGAGGTGTTGCAGCGGCGGCTGGTGAAGTCGCCCTGTTCGTCGTAGACATAGGCGCGTCCGCCGCTCATGCCGGCGGCAAAGTTGCGACCGGTGTTGCCGATGATGAGCACGATGCCGTTGGTCATGTATTCGCAGCCGTGGTCGCCGACGCCCTCCACCACCGCCGTAGCGCCGGAGTTGCGCACGGCAAATCGCTCTCCAGCTATGCCGTTCAGGAAGACTTCGCCATTTGTGGCGCCGTAGAGGACGACGTTGACCACCAGGATGCTCTCCTCAGGCAGGAAGCTGGAGGTCTT
>JBEKVL010000986.1:0-2543 GCA_049514055.1 Tepidisphaeraceae bacterium
ACTGGCAACTTCCCCATCCCACGCTAGGATTCTCATCCAGTTCGCATCGCAACAAACATTATTCTTCGCGGAGGACTCCTATGAATCGTCGTGACTTCCTCAAGGCCGCCGCGGCCGGTTTCGCCTTGTCCACCCTCGGCGGCTACGTCGCCCATGCGGCCGAGCAAAAGACCTACCGCGTCGGCCTCATCGGCACCGGCTGGTACGGCAAGAGCGACCTCTTCCGCCTCATCCAGGTCTCGCCTGTCGAGGTCGTCTCCCTCTGCGATCCCGACAAGCACATGCTCGCCGAGGCCGCCGACCTGACCGCCCAGCGCCAGAAGAACAAGAAACGCCCCCGCCTCTACGGCGACTACCGCGAAATGCTCAAGGAAAAGGACCTCGACATCGTCCTCGTCGGCTCGCCCGACCACTGGCACTCCCTCCAGATGATCGCGGCCGTCGAGGCCGGCGCCGACGTCTATTGCCAGAAGCCCATCAGTTGCGACGTCCTCGAAGGCGAAGCCATGGTCGCGGCCGCCCGCAAGCACAACAAGGTCGTCCAGGTCGGCACCCAGCGCAAGAGCACGCCGCACCTCATCGACGTCAAGAAGAACATCGTCGAGACCGGTATGCTCGGCAAGATCGGCCACGTCGAACTCTGCTGCTATTTCCACATGCGCGCCAACGGCAACCCGCCCGTGCAGCCCGTGCCGGATTTCTTCGACTACGAAACCTGGACCGGCCCGGCCCCCCTCCGCCCCTACGACGGCCTGCCGCATGTCCGCTGGTGGCGCACGTTCATGGAATACGGCAACGGCATCTGCGGCGACATGTGCGTCCACATGTACGATACGGCCCGCTGGATACTCAATCTCGGCTGGCCGAAAAAAGTCACCTCCGTCGGCGGCATCCTCGTGCAGAAGGAAGGCAAGTCCAACATCGCCGACACCCAGGTGGCCACGTTCGAGCATCCCGAATTCAACGTCGTCTGGCAGCACCGCACCTGGGGCACCGCCCCCGACCCGGACTATCCCTGGGCCATCTTCATCCACGGAGAAAAAGGGACGCTCAAGGCCAGCACCATGCGCGCCGACTTCATCCCCGACGGCAACGGTGAGAAAATCCACAAGGACGTCGTCTACGAAAAGGAACAATTCCCCGAGGACGTCACCGAAAAGGACATCGAGCTCAACGCCGCCCCGGCCACCCGCCTGCACATGAAGGATTTCCTGGCCGCCATCGAGAAACGCGGCAAACCCGTCGCCGATATCCAGGAAGGCCACACCTCCACGGCCTCCTGCATCCTCGCCAACGTCTCCATGGCCCTGGGCGGCCGCCCGCTCGTCTACGACCCCGCCAAACGGTTGGTCGTCGGCGACGCCGAAGCCACCCGACTCCTCCGCCGCCCCTGGCGCGCAGGTTACAAACATCCGGGCGACGCCCTGGCGTAGGTCCCCTGAGGGCGCGAGCGTCTCTTCGGAAACCGCTGCTGATACCGGGAAAGGGAAGCGGGTTCTGACATCGCGGAAACCCGCCGGTCGCATTCGGCCCTGGACGGGCGACGCACATCAGCCCGCGGCGCCCGCCGGGAAGATCGCCTTCAGGAAGTGCCGGTCGTGTGCATAACTCCGCTGCAATCCCAGCGGCATGGGGCCCTCGAGCTGGATCCATCCGGAATACTGGATTGCATCCAGCGTCCGGCGGAGTTCCCAGAAATCGATCTCACCCTGGCCGAAGAGTTTCCCGGCGTAGTCCTTGGCGTGAAATTCCTTGATGTTCTTCGTGCCCAGCGTGCGGATCTCCTTGAAGATGTCGTAGCCCATTTTGGTCGAGTTGCCGACGTCGTAGTAACAGGTGATGGCCGGGCTGCCGACGGAGTCGATGATCTGCAGATGTTCCTCGGCCGAAAGCCAGCTTTCAACCCCCAAATAGACGCCGGCCTTCTCCGCCTTGGGGGCCACGCGCTTGAGCCGGCGAATGGTCTCGTCGGTGCCGGCCTTGTCGTTCTTGAGATCGTCCTTGCCGAAAAAGGCCAGGAGAACGACATTGACCCCCACGGCCTTGGCGACGTCGATGCTGTCGGAGACCCACTCCTCGGTGCGCGGGTCGGACTTGTAGGGAATTTCGTTGAGCACGCCCATGCCCAGCGAGGCGATACACGTGCCGTATTTCTTCGTGTTCTCGGCGAACTGCTGCTGGACCTCGGGCTTACGAAGGTCGAACTTGCCGCCGGGGGCGCCGAAGGAAACCATGGCGCCGTCGAGGCCCATCTCGGCGCACCAGCGGAGGCAGTCGGGATCGGGCGACTTGCCGGTCATCCAGTCGCAGACGCCGATGCGGAAACGGGGTCTGGCGGGGGCAACATCGGAGAACGCGGGGAGCGATGTCGCGACGATGCCGGCGGCGGTGGTGGTGGTTTGTAGGAACTGCCGGCGGGTGAAGTTGGTGTTCATGGGGGCCTCTGGTCTTCTGTGGCCGCGATCGGCGATCGCGGGAATGGCTGTAGCCGCGATCGGCGATCGCGGGGATGGTGGGCAATGCCCACCCTACTTGATCTGTTT
>JBEKVL010000987.1:0-2541 GCA_049514055.1 Tepidisphaeraceae bacterium
TGGCGGGAGCGATCTGGTTGGGAGCGGTCAGGTTCAGGAGCGAGGAAACGGAAAGGGTGTTGACGTCACCGCGCACCCAGATGGCGGTTGCGGGACCGTTGAGCCGGGTGTCAAATCCGAGGCGCTGGAAGGGCGGCAGGACCACCATCTCCATGAGGGTATCGAGTGCCACGTTGTTGAAGCGGGCGTTGATGGTGCCATCGACGGGGATTTCGATGATGTCGGCGGGCAGCTTGGCGGGCGGCGGCGGTTGCTGTGCGGGCGAGGGCAGTTTGCGGTGATTTTTGGATGCAACGGGGGTGGATGGTTGCAACGTGTCCGCGCCGGAGATTGGGGGTAGCCAGTGAGCCAGGGTAAGATTGCCCTCCAACTGGCCTCCCTGGCGCAGTCGGGCGACGATGGAGGTGATTAGCAGCAACTCCGGGTCGGCATGAATGTTGGCATCGAGGCCGATGCCGGTGGCGACAACTCCGGTGCCGATGTAGGAACCATCAACGACATGGACGGCACCGTCGATGCGAAATAGGCCGGCGTGGCCTGCGCCGGCAAGGTTCAGATGTGCCAGTCCCTGGGGGGCAAAGGGGTAGCCGGTGAGGGAATCGAGCAAGCGCATATCCAGATCGCCTTCCGCCCGACCCTGCCATTGCGGCGCGGCGAAGTTGGTGAGGGAGCCGGAGATTTCCAAACTCCGGTCGCTGACGCCATGGGCACGGGCGGTGATGCGCAGGGAGCGCAGATAAGCGGCCGAGCGGGTCAGATCCACGGTGGCCTGCAGGAATCCCTGGACGGGTTTCTTCTCTGCTTTGGGGCGTTGCAGGTTGAGGTCGCGCGCGCCCATCTGGATGCGATAGCTCTCGGGCGCGGCGGTTGAAGTGGGCAGATAGCTGGCCAGCAGGGAAACATCGCTAGCATCAAGATTGAGCGGCGCGTAGCGGTTTTGAAAGTCGAAGGCGGCGGCGCGGTTTTCGTAGTTGAGCAGGCCCTGGGAGAGGGACAGATGGTCGGCTTTGAGGTCAAAAAGGGTATCGAGCGCCGGTTTGCCAGCCTTGCGGGGTTTGCGCGGATGAGGTTGATTGGTGGAGCCGTCGCGATAGACGATGAGATGCAGGCTGGGCTGGCTGACGGTGCAATCGCGCAGTTGGATGCCCTGGCTCCAGATCTGGCGCAGGCTGAAGCGGGCGGCCAGGTGTTCGACGCGCAGGTAAGGTGCTTCAGAGGCGGTTTCAAGTCCGTGCAGGGCAAGGCCGTTGACTTCGACTTCCAAGTCGATCGGATGCCAGTGGAAGGAACCGATTTCGACGCGCGCGCCGGTGGAGGTCTGGAGAAAGGCGACCAGGCGATTGCGGATGAGGCGTTCGCAGGCGCTGGTGTTGAGGAAGAGGACAAAGGCGAACAGGGCGACCGCGACCAGAGAGGCGACGGCGAGTCCGACCCAGAGCAGATGACGCCAGCGCGCGGGGCGGGAGGACTGAGAGAGCGCCGGTTCTGGCGGCGCAACCTCGGGCTGGGGCGTCTGAAGCGGATTGAGGACCGGCTCAGTTGGCTTCGATGATTCGGGAGCGGCGGGAGGCTGGTTGAGGGAATCGCTCATTGGCCTGGACCTCCTGCGTTGTTGTGGGCTGCGACGCCGTGTGGCTGGGAGATTTCGGGGCTGGGGGCAAGGCTGGGCGCTGAATCGGGGGCTAGCTCCGGATCCAGGACCTCGATTTCGCCTTGCTTGCGGAGGTTCTGGAGCCAGTCGTCAAAGAGGGCGTTGACCTGTTGTTGCAACAAAATCTCTTCGATGCGCGGGGCGACGGAATCGAGTGTGGGTCTGGTTTCGCCCGCGGCGTACTGGGGCAGCAGGCTGTCGCGGTAATAGTCTTCGATCTCCTGGGGAGCGATGCGAATGCCCTGGCGGAAGCGGGTCTCGATAAAGCGCAGGATCTGCAAGCGATAGCGCATGTAAGTCTGGGCACGCTGGGGGGTAAGCTGACGGGCGGCAAGGAAGGCGGTCCAGCCAGCGTCGGTGGCGCAATTTTCGCGGATGCAGGCAGGCATCTGGCGGCGCACTTCGTTGAGGCGTTCATCGATTTCGCTCGGGGAGGGTTCGGTGGACTCCACGTCCTGCTGGCGAATCTGCTGTTGGATGAGAGTGCGTCCGATCAACTGATCCAAAGCCCGTTTGCGGGTGAGTTGCTGGTGTCCGGATTGTCCGGGGTCGAGGATGGCGAGTTGCAACTCTTCGTCGAGGTCGCTGGTCAGGATGGCCTGATTGTTGACCACAGCGACCACTCGGTCGAGGACCACAGCAGGCTGAGCGGTCTGTTGAGCCGCGGCGTCAACAGCGCGGTAGGCCGAGAAGGACAAGCCGAGGCCGAGTGAAACGGTCAAGACGGCCCATCTGTTCAAGCGGATTGGATTCCGACGGCTCATCAGAAAGTCTGCCCCAGGCTAAAGAAGACGTTGAAGTGGTTGGCCTCGCCGACGGTGGAGGGCAGGGCGAGGTTGGTGTAGTTGAGGAGGACCGGGTAGATGGGGGTGTTGAGGTTGTAGCTGAAG
>JBEKVL010000988.1:0-2541 GCA_049514055.1 Tepidisphaeraceae bacterium
GGTGGTAGTGGAGGGCTCGGTGATGGCGGCGGCAGAGGGTCCGGAGGTTGGAGTACAGGAAGGCGTAGGAGTTGCGTTCGAGGGCGTCGAGGGTTGCCCAGGGTCGGACGTCGTGGGCGTGCACGTCGTTGCCGCATGCCTGGCCGCCGACTTCGCAATGCGGGTGGCCGGCGAGCCAGTGCCTGCGCGCGGTGTTCCACGCGGCGGTCCTGGGCCAGCTCGGAGTCCGGTGCTTGCGGGTGGGATTGCGAAGTTTGTGCAGCGCGGCGTACGCGCGCATTAGATTACGGTGACTGTGTTGTCGTCGTAGTTTGCGACGTAGACGGAGCCGGAAGTTTCGTTCACGGCGACGGCGACGGGATTTGTGCCGGTCGCGTGGGGGGTGATTACGAGGGAGACGCCGTTGACTTCCGAGCAACCGTAGGACCTGCCGTTGGCGGTGTACACTTTGTTGGTCACGGTGTTGACTGCGAGGCCGAGGCACGTGCCGGGCGTGGCCACGTCGCTGAAGAATCCTGTGGCGTTGTTGAACTGGGTTATCCCGTGCGCGCTGAGGTACGCGACGTATACCATGTTGGTCACCGGGTTGACGGCGAGGTCTCCGGCGTAGGTGGTCAGTGCCCAACTCGAGAGGGTGTGGCCGGTCATGGTGAGGCGGGCGAGTGTAAACCCGTTGAGGTCGGACATGAAAAGCTGGTTGGTGCTCTCCATCATGGCGAGCCTGTAGGGTGGGAATCCGAGAGCGCGGTCGTATGTGGCGCGGGTTACGCCGTCGATTTCGTAGATCGCTTCGTCGTCGCTGCAGGAGACGTAGATTTTGTTGGTGATGGTGTCGAGCGCGATGTCCTGCGTGTTCGCGCCGACTCCGATCGGGGTCACGACGTGGGTCGTGCCGTCTATCTCGTAGACGGTGTTGCCGCTCGTGCAGATGGCGTACGCTTTGCCGGTGGCGCGGTTGGCTATGACCTTCGAGACGTTGGGGGCGATACTCACCAGGGTGATGCTTCCGTTCGCGGGATCGAAGATGGCTACTTTGCCTGCGGCTGCGCAGGCCGTGTAGACTTTGCCGCCGATGGTGTTGACGCCGAGCTGGACGGGGCCTGCCGCTTCGGCGTAGGTAGCCGTGTGGTTTGTCTCGCCGATGATAACCGTTATGTTGCCTGAGCCGGAGTTCGCGACGTAGATTTTGTTGGTTGAAGGGTTGACGGCCAGGGCGATGGGCGAGGTTCCTGTCGGGACCGGGCCAGGGAGGGCGCTGTCGGTCTGGGCTTTCCCTTCTACCGGTTGCATGACGTACGCGGTCTCCGCGCCGGCGCTGGTGCGCAGGCGAACGATTTGGGCTTCGACGTAAAAGAGCTGTCCGGCGTAGGGGATTTTGCCGAAGGTGGCTATGTACTCGCTGGTCAAGTCGAGGGTGTCAGGGAAGTACGAGTCGTACGTTGCGCCGTTGATTTCGGTGACGAGGGTTTCGCCGGTGTCGCTGACGTAGGTCAGGTTGGTAAGCGAGTTGCAGGAGACGGCGGTTGGTCCTCGTCCTACCGCCGAGTTCATTCCGGTGTCGGTTGCGCCGTCGATGATGGTGACGTTGTCAGCTCCTGAGTTCGTGACGTAGATTCGGTTGGTGACGTTGTTGACCGCGACGGCGCAAGGGGTTTTGTCGGCGGAGATCGTGGTGGTGGTTAGGCCGGGGGCGGTGACGATCGTGACGGAGTTGCCGTTGGCGCAGGCGACGTAGATTTTGTTGGTGGAGGTGTTGACGGCCAGGGCGGAGGGGTTTTTGTCGACGTCGCATGAGGTGATGACGTGGGTGGTGCCGTCGACGCAGTAGAGCTTGTTGACCGTGGGCGCGATGGCGTATATCGTGTTAGTGACGGGATTGATCGCGAGGGCGGTGCAAGGGTTAGGCATCGGTATCTTGGTGTTCGCGTGGGTCATGGAGTGGGTCGCGTAGATGGACGGATCGAGCGGGCAGGCGGTGTAGATGAGCTGGCTGGAGGAGTTGTAGGCGATGTCGGAAGGGCTGTTGCCAACGTTGATCGTGACGGCTGCGCCGACTGCGGGGACGATGCAGATGTCGTTGGAGGTTTGGTTTGCGCATGCAGCGCCGCCTGGGGTAGGGCCTAGGCTGCAGACCGCGACGGGCTTGGTGCCGACTGCCGTGGAGTGCTGGTGGCCGCCAGAGAGCGGGATGACCGCGCAGTTATTGTCGTCCTGGTTGATTATGTAGAGCGTGTCGGTGGACGTGTCTACGGCGCAGGCTACCGGATTAGCGCCGGCGGTAAGCGTTACTACTGCGCGGGTGAGGCCGTCAATTTCGGATACGAGGTTTGACCCGGGCGAGCAGACGTAGATTTTGTTGGTGGCCGTGTTGACTGAGAACTTGGTTGGGTTGCCGGTCACTGGGATCCCGGTTCGGTTGTACGCGACGGGATGGAGGGTGGAGATAGTCCGCCAGGAGTCGAGTCTCGGTTTTGAGTAGCCTGCAGGAAGGGGTGCTGTCGCTCGGATGATGACTCCGCAGTCGGTGATGTTGAAGGGAGT
>JBEKVL010000989.1:0-2541 GCA_049514055.1 Tepidisphaeraceae bacterium
TGCCGCGAAGGCGCGCGCACAGGCGAATGCGAGGCCGACCCCGGCCACCGCTCCTAGGGCAACAGGCGCAAGTCCCTCGCGGAGGACGAGCCTGTAAATACCTGCCCGCTGCGCGCCGAGCGCCAGGCGCAGGCCGATTTCGCGCTGCCGCTGGACAACCGAATAGGTGACGACGCCATAGACGCCCAATCCAGCCAGCAGAATGGCACTAACGGCAAAGACCAGCAGGAGGTCCATCTCGAAGCGGCGGTTGGCGACGGAACTGGCCACAATGCCGCCGAGAGAACGCACGAGGGGCACGGAAACAGCGGGATCGACGCTCCAGATGGCCTTGCGCATGGCATCGGCCATGGCAGAGGGATCCTGGCGGGTGCGCACCAGCACGTTGGCTGTCGAGTCACAGCGGAACCAGTAGGGCAAGTAGACCATCATGGGATCGGGAGCGGCGAGAGAGATGGTGCGGGCGTCGCGGACAATGCCGATGACGGTGAAGATTTCGGCCGGGTTGCCGGCGCGGCTGAACTGCTGGCCGAGGGCGCTTCGGCCGGGCCATAGAGTGCGGGCGGTGAGTTCGGGAAGAAGCGCATAGTTCTTGCCTTCGTCGCTGGAGCTGAGGAAGCGGCCGGAGACCAGCGGCAGGTGAATGGCTTCAAGATAGCCGGGACTGATGAAGCGGAAGTGTTGGGTTGGAAGCTGCATGTCTGGGCGGGTGTCGCCTTTGGCGCGGATCATATCGACCCAGCGGTCTCCGTCGAGGGGCAACTGGCTGACCAGGCCGGCGTGCTCGACGCCGGGAAGCGCGGCCAGCCGGTCAACGGCATTCTTAAAGAAAGCATGACGCGCCTGCAGGGTGGAATAGGAGCTGCTGGGCAAGTCGATTTGTGCGGTCAAGGTGCGCTCGGCGTCAAAACCGCGGTCGACGCTCATGAGGTGAGCAAGGCTGGCCGTGAGCAGGCCGGTGGTGAGAACCAGGGCAACGCTGACGGCGACTTCAAAGGCGACCAGGGCGCCCCGCAGCCGTTTGCTGGAACGGGATTGGCCGGCCAGGCGCGACTCGGTGTGGAGCACTTCGGCCGGTTGGGTGTGGGCGCTCATCCAGGCGGGAACGGCTCCGGCAAGAAGCGCGGTGGCGGCTGAAAGCAGCAGGGCACAGGCGGCTCCGGTCCAGTCCAGATGCAGGGTTCCGCGGAAGTCGAGCTCAGAGGGCAGGTAGTACTGCAGGACCGGCACGAGGGTGGCGGCAAGCAGAATGCCCGAAGCACCGCCGAGCGCCGCAAGCAGAGCAGTTTCGCGCATGGCCATGCGCATCAGGCTGCCGCGGCGCGCACCGAGGGCGGCGGCCACGGCCATCTGCTGGCGGCGGCCTACGGCCCGCGACAGCAGCAGGTTGGCGATGTTGACGCAGCCCACCAGCAGCAGGCCCGCGACGGCAGCGAGCAGGATGAGAAGCTGGGTCCGGTTGGCGCCGATCAGCACCTGCTGGTAGGGCGTCAGTTGAGCAGAGATGGTGGCCATGTCCCCGGCGGAGAGGCCGGACTGGATGGTGTGCTGGAACGAATTGATCTCGGCGCTGGCGGCGGCAACAGAAACGCCGGGCTTGAGGCGCGCCAGCCCGAAGTAGTTGAAGTCGCCCATGGCCTCGGAGAGCTCATCTTTTGAGAACACCATGGGGACGATGGCTTGAATCTGCTGAGGGTGTGCGGTGCCGGCGAAGGTTGCGACGCCGGACATGTGAAAGGACTCGGGCATGACGCCGATGACTATGTAGGGAAAGCCGTTGAGCGTAACGGTCTTGCCGACTACCGAAGGGTCTGCGCCGAACTGGGTACGCCAGAGATTGTTGGTGAGGACGACGACGCGCTCGCGGCCAGGCTGCGCATCGGCAAAGGTGAAGGCGCGGCCCAGTTGCGGCTGCACGTTGAAGACCGGGAAGATGCCGGGAGTGGCCTTGGCCGTCTCGACCTGGACGGGATGCTCGCCGACGCCGAGAGGCCAGGAGCTCTGGCCGACGGCGGCCATGGCCTGGATGGTGCGGGAGTTGCGCTGCCACATTTCAAAGTGGTTGGCATTGAGCGGCAGGGTGGGATAGAGATCGCGGAATTCGGCAACCTGCTCCTCCATCACGACCAGTTGCTCAGGGTGGGGATAGGGCAGCGGGCGAAGGAGCACGTCGAAGACCAGGGTAAAGATGGCCGTGGTGGCGCCGATGCCCAGGGCCAGCGTCAAGATCACGGTGAGGGCAAAGCCGGGCGCGTTGCGCAATTGGCGAACGGCGTGGCGCAGATCCTGAACAAAAGTGTGCATGACCAATCTTCTCCAAGTAAGCCGGAACGCAAGGAATGCATGCAAATACCGCTCCAAACAAGCGTCAGAGTGAACGCTTGATTCCGTGGCTCTTAGAGCTTGAATACGCGGAACGGCGCTGTCCGGTTCCGGGCGGAATCTGGCGGGGATGTTCGGAAGCGAACAGCGGGAGGGCGCTGGCCTGGTTCCTGGCGACATGTGCGGATCCCGATCCTGCTTCTCTGATCAAAGCCAATC
>JBEKVL010000990.1:0-2539 GCA_049514055.1 Tepidisphaeraceae bacterium
TGGCGATGTTGCTGGTGTCGAAGTCGTTGAAGCCGTCGGAGAACTGGCGGCCAAATAGATAGCCAGTCGTGGCCTGAAGCTGGATGCCTGGCGAGGGTTGCCAGCAGACGCCCACTTGTGCGCGGTACTGCTGGAAGAACAGGCGATGGGTACGCGGCTGGCCATCGATGTAGAAGGGCTGTTCCTGGTCGATGAGGCCGGCGAAGAGTTCGAGGCCTTTGGCCGCGCGATAACGAGCCTCCAGATTGACGGAGGAGAAGACGGAGATATCGGCCCGCAGCGTCAGGTCGTCGAGGGGTTTCCAGCGGACGGAGGAATCGGGGAAGCCGACGACGAGGTCGAAGTTCTCCGAAAACTTGCGGTGATAGGCGATGCCGGGCAGGGGAACATCGGGGAAGAAGACGCGATTGCCGTTGTAGTCGAGAATGAAGAGCATGTCTTCGTTGGGGTGAAGCTGGCGGCCGACGTAGAACTGTGCCAGGCCGTAATATGCGCGATTGTCGCCGAAGGCGTTGTCGCCGGCGTAGCCGAGCCCGGCGAGGATCCCGGCAAACCAGCCATTGGCGGTTCCGATAGGGGTGGCGAAGGCAACGGAGGCGTCATCCAACTGTCGCGGGATGCGAGGATCGTTGGAGCCGGTGTCGAGGTGGAACCCGTCGAAGCCGAGCGAGGGGTTGATCTCGTGAGAGTCGCCGAGGCGTACCCGGCCTTGGGTGGAAAGTTGCCAGAAATGATCGGAGCCCTTGCCGTCGATGTGGCCGGCGTTGGCAACGAGCGCCTCAGAACGTAGTTCAAGGAACGTCTTGATGTTCCAAGGCGCAAAGAGCAGGTCGGAGTCGGTCTGGGCGGATGCGGCACCGGCCGGAACGATGAGGAAGAGTGCGGCGATGGGGAGAAGGGCGGTGCGAAAGTTCATGATTGCACGTCCGATGGGAGAGGAGTGTGTTGGTGATGCGTACCGGGACCCATGACACTGGCTCCGATGGTGATGAGGATGCCGCCGATCCAGATCTGCCAACCGGGTCTTTCGCTGAGGACAATGACTGCGGCGAGCATGGCCAGCGGATAGGAGATGCTGGTGAGGGGGAATGCGAGGCTGATGTCGACACGCGCCAGGATGGCGGTCCAGGTGAAGAGCTGGCCGACTTTCAGCAGGAGCACCATCCATACCCAAGGCTGCGAGAGGAAGCTTGTTGCCAAGTGCAGGCCGGTGCCGGCAGCTCGATTGCTGGCGGTCTTCTCGATGAGCAATACGACGACATCGAGCACCATGAGCAGGCAGAAGAGGAAGATGGGGAAGCGGAATTTACGGGTCATGGTTCGTATCCTGCGACCAGCACGAGGCCGGCGGAGATCAGCACAATACCAATCCAGCGGCGTGTGGTCACGGTTTCTCCGAAGAGCAATCTGCCGGCGGCCGCGACGGTGATGTTGCTGGCCGCCAGAAGCGGGAGTGCCTGGGCGAGCGGGGCGCGGGTGAGGACCAGGAGCCAGACGGCGAGTCCGACGAGGTTAAGCATGGTTGCGGGGGCGGCGTAGAGAAGAAAGTGGCGGCTATTTCGGCCAGCCAGTCGGTAGAGGACTTGTTCGATGGTCTCGATCAGCACGCACAGAGCGAGGAGACTGAGCAGCAAGGGCGACATCATGCCGGCACCTCCGCATCGGTTGGGCCGAACGCGCCAAGCAGGGCGAGATTGGCGATCTCATTGATGCGGGCGGCGGCGGCGCGGTCGTGGGGGTGATGCCGCAGGCGGCCGGCGTCGAGCCGGCGCCAGAAGCCGGTGAGCGGATCCGGGGCTTTGTCGCCGCAGATGTCGGCCCCGACAAGTTGGCACGACGAGGCGAGTTCGCGCAGGCCGAGGCAGAGGCCGTCGAGACTGAAGCCGCCATGTTCCCAGTCGGTGGTGGCATCACGCGGGGTCAGGCAATCCTTGTCGATGCTGACGTAGACGCGCTGGCCGGCGAGTTCGGTGGCGAGGCGATGGAGGATCTGGTCGGCGCGGTCGCAGGGTTGGAAGCGGAGCGTGGTGCCCCACGCGTGACGCGTGAAACGCGCAGGATTGTCCGCGCAGGCCGGCCAGCGCAGCGGGATGCGGCGGGAGGCAAGACGGAATGGATGCAGAGTCAGCCGGCCGTCGCAGAGCGATTCAAAAGGCGAGTGGTAGAAGCGATGCCAGCGGAGGTCGGGACTGTTCTGGCCGACGAGGACGGCGCGGCCGACCTGGGGGAGATCGAGCGCGGAGGCGACCCAGTTGCCGCAGTGGTTGGGCGGGGATTCGCGAAACCAGTCCGGGTGATTGTCGATCAGGACGAGCGTGTAGGGGCCGGAATCGGCGGCCAGCGTGGCCAGCAGGAGCAGGGCGACATGGTGATAGTCGCCGGAGCCGGTGAAGAGCAGCAGGGGAGAGGTGAAGCGGCCGCGGAGTTGGCGCAGGCGCTCACGGAGACGGTCGGCGTCGGGCTGGGTGGCGCGGAGACGAACGGCGTCACCCAGGTCACGAAGATCGACGAGATCGGCAAGGCTTGCGACCAGGCCAGC
>JBEKVL010000991.1:0-2536 GCA_049514055.1 Tepidisphaeraceae bacterium
CATCCCCGACATTAATCCCACGGCCGCCTTCACGGGCAGCGTCTCCCAGTCGCTGGGATCGATGGTCATGCTCCCGACGAACATCCCCATGATCCGCGGCGCAGTCAACGAGGCCAAGGCCATGCTGCAATCCACGGAGGCCATGGCGCGGCAGGCGCGACAGGACCGGGCGGCCAGCTTCGTGGCGGCGTTGTATGCGATGCGCAATGCCGAGCGGCAAGTCGCGTTGCTGCGACAGCGCGTGCTGCCCGCGGCCGAGCAGGTGCTCAGCAGTTCACGGCAGGCCTACACGACCGGAACCGTGGGGTTCGCCGACCTGATCGACAGCCAGAGAACACTGCTGGAGGTGAGGCAGTTGATCGCCGAGGCACGTATCGAGCGAGAGCGGCGGCTGGCGGAACTGGAGGCGTTGGCCGGCGTGGATATCGAGACACTGGCCCGGCCCACGACGATGCCCGCGACGATGCCGATGACCCAACCGGGCGTGACCGTGTTGCCAGAAACGTCGATCCCTCCACAAACCGTCATCCCGAGCGTACCCGCGAGGGATCTGGCATCGATCTCCAAAGCCAGATGCTTCGCGAGTACGCTCAGCATGACAACTGCCGTGTCCCAAGCAGACGGCAGCTTCCCCCCGGCGTCTGGCCACGCCCGCACAACCCACCACGACAACCTCCGCCAACACAGATTCAAAGGTGTCACAACATGAGCAGTGAATTTCTTCATAATGTTGGATCCGTCGCCAAGGTGTTCTTCGCCCGGCTGCGCTTCCTGGCGGTGTTCCTGGCCGCCGGCTTCATCGTCGGCTACTGGGACAACATCAAGAACCACTGGGACAAATGGACGCGCCCCATGGTGGCCCCGGACTCTCTCGCGGCGTCGGTCGCCAGCACCATCGAATATTACTGCGCCATGCACCCCAACATCGTCCGCAACCAGCCGGGCAACTGCCCGATTTGCTCGATGCCCCTGATCAAGCGCAAGAAGGGCGAGCAGGTGAAACTGCCGGAGGATGTGCTGGCGCGCGTCCAGCTTTCGCCCCAGCGCATTGCCCTGGCGAACATCCAAACCAGCCCCGTCGAATCGCGGCCGCTGGTGCGCGATATTCATGCCGTGGGCGTGCTGGACTACAACGAAACCAAGGTGGCCCAGATCAGCGTGCGTGTGGCCGGTCGGGCCGACAAGCTGTTCCTGCAGTCCACCGGGCAGGATGTCAAACAGGGCGAACCACTGTACTCGCTCTACAGCCCGGAACTCTATGCGGCGCAACGCGATTACCTTCAGGCCCGCAAGCGGATCAACAGTTTTCCGGCCGACGCTTCGCAGGAAATGAAGACCGATGCGTCCTCGGTCTACAACGCCACGATGGAGAAGCTCGTGCTCTGGGGCGTCACGCGCGAACAACTGGACAAGCTGGACAAGGAGTTCGACCAGGGCGGCAAGATTCCGACACACCTGACGATAGCCAGTCCCATCAGCGGCATCGTCGTGAAGAAAGAGATCTTCGAGGGTGGCTACGTGAACGTGGGCGACAGGCCGTACACCATCGCCGACCTGGACACTCTCTGGCTGCAGGCGAAGATCTACGAGCGCGATGTGCCCATGGTGCAGATCGGCCAGCCGGTGCAGGTCACGGTCGAGGCATTTCCCAACGAGACGTTCCCGGGGACGGTGACGTTCCGTTCCTACCAGATCGACCCGCAGACGCGGACGCTGGATGCGCGAATCGTCGTGAAGAATCCGCGCAGCGCCAAAGGCGACCTGCCGCTGCGCCCCGGCATGTTCGCCGACGCGGCCATTCGCGTGCCGGTTGTCCCTCTGACTTCTTCCACCACCGCGCCGGCGGCGTCATCTGCGATGACACCGGCTTGCGCCGAAGCTTTCCGATCGGCGCTTAAGCCGTATTTGCAGGCCCAGGCACTGCTCGTGCAGGACAAAGCGGAAACTGTTTCCGATCTGTTGCACCAGTCGCTCGCTGCCCTGGCCAACGTCTGCCAGTCGGAACGCGACACCCAGTTGTACAAACAGTTGACCGAGGCGGTCCACAAGACCAAGGGACAGGATTTGGCGGCGCTGCGCGAGACGTTCAAGTCCGTCTCCACCAACCTGATTGAAATCGGCAAAGCAACCGGGCTGCCGGCGGACTATCCGCCGGTCCAGGTATTCCGCTGTCCGATGGCCAAGGCGGACTGGCTGCAGACGGCCAGCGAGACGGCCAACCCGTATTACGGGCAAAGCATGTTGACCTGCGGCGCGGCCGTCGAAGTCATGCCCAAGGCCGAGGCACTGGCCGCCGCCGCAAAGGATCCGTCGGCCGTGCCCGCCGCTAAGGTGCTGGCCATTCCCCGCTCGTCGGTGATCGACACGGGGCGTAACAAGGTGGTCTACATCGAGTCGGCGCCGGGCGTGTTCGACATGCGTGCCGTGAAACTGGGCGCGCCGGCGGGCGAGTTCTATCCCGTGTTGGAAGGTCTCAACAAGGGCGACCGGGTCGTCACCGTCGGGACATTCCTGGTCGATGCAGAGAATCGCCTGA
>JBEKVL010000992.1:0-2529 GCA_049514055.1 Tepidisphaeraceae bacterium
CAAGCAGAAACTCGGCGAGGAACTGACCACCCTGCGCCGCGAAGACCCGACCTTCCTCGCCCACTACGACGAGGAGACCGGCCAGACCATCATCGCCGGCATGGGCGAACTCCACCTGGAAATCCTCCGCCTCAAACTCACCCGCGACCACAAGGTCGAGGTGCTCGTCGGCAAGCCCAAGGTCGCCTACAAGGAGACGATCTTCGGCACCGCCTCCGCCCGCGGCAAACACGTCAAGCAGACCGGCGGCCGCGGCCAGTTCGGCGACTGCACCATCACCATCGAGCCATTCACGGGAGCCGGCGTCGACCCGGAACTGCTCAAGAAGTGGAACTGGGAGGACGGCATCGCCTTCGAGAACAAGATCTACGGCGGCACCATCCCCAAGGAGTACATTCCCTCCGTCGAGTACGGCGTCCGCCAGGCCGCCAAGACCGGCGTGCTGGCCAACTATCCCATGGTCAACATCAAGGTGACTCTTACAGACGGTTCGTATCACGCTGTTGATAGCTCGCAGATCGCGTTTGAACTGGCCGGTTCGCTGGCGTTCAAGGAGGCGTGCAAGCATGCCGACTTGCAGATCCTCGAGCCGATCATGAAGGTCGTCGTGACCGTGCCCGAGGAGTTCGTCGGCAACGTCACTGGCGACATCAACCGCCGCCGCGGCCTGATCGTCGGCGGCGACCAGCGCGACAACACCCGCATCGTCGAGGCCGAAGTCCCGCTCAGCGAAATGTTCGGCTACACCACCGAACTCCGCTCCATGTCCACCGGCCGCGCCAGCAGCGTCATGGAACCCCTCAAGTACAGCCCCGTCCCCCGCAGCGTCCGCGAGGAGATCATCGAGAGCCGGTAAGAACCGTCCAAGATCAATTCCGCAGGCCCGAAAGGCGGTTACCTTCGGATAGCCGTGGCCGTCAGGCCACGGAAACCAAGGCACAATGGCCTGAGGCCCGAAGGGCCGGCACTGAAGGAAACTCCGGAGTGCGGCGGCTCGACGCCGCTTTCCCAGTTGCGTCTGTCCCGAAGGCATGCCGGATGTGTGTACGGGTGAGGATTGTCGCCATGCGGGAGCAAGTGCTCCCAACCCTCACTCCGGAGTGGAGACGGCGTTCTCAAGCTTGACCAGGGAGAGCTCTGACGCCTGGATACCGACAACGTAATCACGGCCAAAGTCAACCTCGGCGACAAGCCGATCGTTTTCCCCTTTGTTGATGGCGAGGACTTTGCCAATCGCGCCTCTCCCCTGGGGCTGGCCCAACCGGCCCTCCAGCATATCCTGCACGTGATCTCCCACCCCGATCTTGCCGGCGACACGACCCCAGCGTGAGCCCTGCGACCGGAGCCGGCCTTCCATGGAATCGGCCGCCGCGACCTGGTTCGATTTCCAGACGCCCGTGTCGCTAACATCGGACGGCCTGGTCGTGCTGACCACGCGTGCATTCAGATTCCTTTCGTCCGCCACCGGTTCATCCTTGGCCTCTCCCTTGTCCAGCTTGAGCAGCGAGAGTTCTGACAACTGGATGCCAACTACGTAATTGCGGCCAAAGTCCACCACGGCGACCCGTTGTTCCTTATGAATGAAGACGACTCTGCCGATCACGCCTCGCCCCTGGGGCTGATTCAACCGGCCCTCCAGAATATCCTCCACAAAGGCGCCCATCGTAATCTCGCCCGGAACCCGGACCCAGCGCACTCCCAGCGACCGAAGGAAGCCTTCCCCTGAATCAGGCGCTGCGACCTGACTCGATTCCCGTTCGGCCATGACCCGCAGTTCATCCAGTTCATCTGTCAGCTTTCCTTCAACGACGACTTCACGGGACACACTGACGCCACCAGGTGCGGGGCGAGTGGTTGGAACGGAGAGGGTTTCACCTTCTGCAGCGCAAACGCCGCCTGCAATCCCGGCCGCCAAACCTGCCAGAACGAATCGTCGCATGATTCTATCTATCGTCTTCATATTCTCGTGTGACGCCCGTGAGTTCCCGTTGTTCCAGCCAATTATCCTGCTCTTTCTGCTCGAACCCGGAACAACGCCACTGGACATCAATGACGCCGCCCCCTTTTGCGAGACGACTCCATTAACGTCCGGTGTCCCGAGTACCGTACCCCAACCAGCCGCACATTGATTCAATCGTACGCCACATTCGTTTCCACTTGAGAAAGTGGCCGGATGAATTGAGTCTAGTCTCCCGTGTCCTCGCCAAACCGAACATTTATCGAAACTGAAAACATTTATCTTGACAACTTACTCACAATGCGTTATCTTCTCACTCATGCTCGCCATCTCCCATCCACCACCCCGCCGCCGCACACCGCTTCCCTCTTCCACTTCGTGCCTCAATCCCTTCGGCCTCGTCCCCGCCGTGCCTTCGTCCCTCAATCCCTTCCCCCTCCACCAAGGACTCCCCCCGGACTGATCCGGACGCCTTCCGGACGGCCTCGGGACTCATCCGGGACGTATTCCGGACGCCTCCGGGACGCGGTCGGGACGGGGTTTTTCAGACTACAAATATCACCACAAACAGC
>JBEKVL010000993.1:0-2529 GCA_049514055.1 Tepidisphaeraceae bacterium
CCCCCGTTTAAAACCACAGTCGCCCCTATCGCGTACCATGTTTCTAAACTGGTACCGCCATGCGCGACCACCTCGCAACCCTCCTCGACGACTTCCGCCTTTACGGCTCCGACATCGCCGTGGTGCATCATCACGGCAATCGCCGCCAACGCACCACCTATACCCAACTCGCACGCCTCGCCAGCCGTTTTGCCGCCTGGCTCGATCAGCAATCCATCCAGCCCGGCGACCGCCTCCTCCTCTGGGCCCACAACTCCGCCGAATGGATCGCCGCCTTCTACGGCTGCCTCCTGCGCGGCGTTCTCGTCGTCCCCCTCGACGTCTCCGGCAGCCCCGACTTCGCCGCCCGCATCCTCGCCGAGGTCAGCCCCACGCTGATCGTCGGCGACGAACTGCTGCTCAACCAACTAGGCCAAATCCCCATCCCCACCCTGAAACTCGAAGATTTCCCCGCCATCCTGCCGGAGCGGGAACTTGGCCCCATCGATGGGCTCAACCACGATACGCCGCTGCAAATCCTCTTCACCTCCGGCACCACCGGAGACCCCAAAGGCATCGTCCTTACCCACGGCAATGTGCTGGCCAGCGTGGCGCCCATCGAGGCCGGTGCCCGCCCCTATCTCCGCTACGCGCGTCTCATCCATCCCCTGCGCATCCTCCACACCCTCCCCCTCAGCCACGTTTTTGGCCAGACCATGGGCCTCTGGATTCCACCCATCCTGAGAGCCGAGGTCCATTTCGAAAGCCGCCTCGTCGCCCCGCGCCTCATCCACACCATCCGCCGCGAACGCATCTCCGTCCTCGCCGCCGTACCCCGCATCCACGCCCTCCTCCAGTCCAATCTCGAAGCCGCTCATCCCGCGCTCGCCGACCAACTCGCCGCCGCGACCGGCATTCGTGCCTGGCAGCGCTGGCTCCGTTTCCGCCGCATTCATGCCACCTTCGGCTTCAAATTCTGGGCGCTCATCTCCGGCGGCGGAGCCCTTCCCGCTCCCGTCGAAAACTTCTGGAGCCGACTCGGCTTTGTCGTCATCCAGGGCTATGGCATGACGGAAACCACCGCCCTGATCACGCTCAACCACCCCTTCCGCGTCTCCACCGGCTCCATCGGCAAGCCCCTTCCCGGTCGTGAAGTCAAGCTCGGCCCCGACGGCGAAGTGCTGGTGCGCGGCCCCATGATCTCGACCTCGACCTGGACCGGCGGCGGGCTGCAATCGCGTGCAGATGAATGGCTCTCGACCGGCGATCTCGCCGTTCAGGATGCAACCGGCGACCTGCGCTTCCTCGGCCGCAAAAGCGAAGTCATCGTCACCTCCGCCGGCCTCAACATTCATCCCGAAGACATCGAAGCCGTCCTCGACCGCCAGCCGGGCGTAGTCGCCAGCGCGGTTGTTTCCATGGCAACCCCCTCCGGCCCCGAACCCTGCGTCGTTCTGGCGCTGCGCGGCGATGCGCCTTGCGCTCGGATCATCGACCAGGCCAACGCTGAACTCGCCGCCTTCCAGCGCATCAGCCGCTGGGTTCTCTGGCCCGATCCCGACCTGCCGCGCACTTCGACCGGCAAGGTCCGCCGCCGCGTGGTCGCCGCATGGGTGGCCAGCCAGCGCGAGGCCGCGGCCCCTTCCCAAGCCGCCGCGCAATCCCCGGACTGGCTACTTGCCCTCATCCAGCAGATCACCGGCGAAGCCCCGTCCGGCGTGGTCGACGAACTCCGCCTCGGCGAAGACTTGCACCTGGACAGCCTGGGGCGCGTGCAACTGGCCGCCGCCCTTGAGGAGCGCCTGGGCCTCTCCGCAACCGCTTCCATCGAAGACCTGCAAACCCTCGGCCAGCTCCGCGACCTGCTGGCGCGGCCAGACGGCCAAACCGAGCCAGCCGATCAAGCATTGAACGCTCCCTCCCTTCTCTGTCATCCTGAGCGGAGCGAAGCGGAGTCGAAGGATCTGCGGTTGGTTTCTGAGCAGTCCGCATCAAATGAGCCAGAAGCGATTCACATCTACCCCCGCTGGCCATGGAGCAAGCCCGTCCTGTGGCTGCGCATCGCCTTTATCGAGGCCGTTCTGCGGCCGCTGGTAGGTCTTCTGGCCGCTCCCCGCGTTGATGCGCAGCCGTTTGAACCAACCACACAGCCGCTGTTGATCGTCGCCAACCACGTCACCGCCTTGGACGGCCCGCTGCTGCAATACGCCCTGCCCACCGCCCTGCGCCGCCATCTCGCCGTGGCCATGGCCGCCGATATGCTTCACGACTATCGCCACTTTCGCAATCCCGAGCCCCCCAAAGGCCGCTTCATGCCCCTTGGCCCGCTGGTCTGGCTGCTGCTGACGGCGCTCTTCAACGTCTTCCCGCTGCCCCGGCGACGCGGGTTCGAGGCCAGCTTTGCCCACGCCGGACTAGCCCTTGATCGCGGCTTCCACGTCCTGCTCTTTCCCGAGGGAACCCGCTCCTTGACCGGTCAACTCGCCGCCTTCCGCCCCGGCATCGGATTGCTGGTCAAGCAATCCGGAGCACAGGTTCTGCCCATGGCGC
>JBEKVL010000994.1:0-2528 GCA_049514055.1 Tepidisphaeraceae bacterium
TCACCTGGAGCGGTTCACCCCCACGTGTGTGGGGAATACTCGATGTACGCGGCAGCGGCGTTCGGGATCTGCGGTTCACCCCCACGTGTGTGGGGAATACCTCTGCCGCTCCAGCCCGCAAGCGGCGGCAGGCGGTTCACCCCCACGTGTGTGGGGAATACGCAACATAATTGCCGCTCTCGTTATTGGCTACCGGTTCACCCCCACGTGTGTGGGGAATACACTGGAAATCTACCCAGAAATCCGCGTTTTCGCCAGCTTCAGGCCCTCGAAATCTTCGATCAGTTTCTTCGTCTTCCCGCTAGTTTCGATAGCAAAGCCCTGTTCCGTAGGCGTGGGGTAGATCATGATGGCCGCTCCTCCCTTGAGCGCCTTGCATATCCGCTGCCACAGTCGGTATCGAATCCGCGCCGTAACCGTGCCGACGAACACACCCGTGTGCGGTTGCAACAGCCATCGCGTCAGTTCGCCACGCAGCGACGGCGTCACGCGCTGCAAGATGAACACCACCATCCGATCCTCCTCTCGGACACCGACGGCCAGCGAGGACGCTGGCCCGACTTGTGCCGCCTCACACGCCGGCACTCGTCGCGAGAATCTGGCCGATCGGGGTGTCGGCCCCGACGTTCTCCGGCGTCCACAACTCGGCCGGCAGCGCCGGATCATCCGCGTAATCCTCTTCCGCCGCCTCGATCTGTTCCAGCGGTATGTCCAGCACATGCGCGATGTCCGGCAGAATCCGCCGCGTCAGGCTCCCTTCGCGGAAGCGGTCCCGGCACGCCAGCCGCACCTGGCGATCCAGTTGCGGCGGGTTCTTCGCCGCAATCGCGAACGCCAGCGGCACCATCTGTTCCACCTTGTACAAATCGGCCACGTCATACACGAACGACAACTGCTTGCCCGTGTGGATGAACCCCAGCGCCGGCGAATACCCGACGGTGAGCATGGGCGCATGCACCAGCCCGTACAAGCACGAATTGGCGGCCGACAGGGCGCGGTTCACCGGGTCGGCCATGTTCCATTCGCCGCGATTGTAGTTGCGTCCCTGCCAGTCGATCCCATGTTCCTTGGCCGCGTCGGCGTAAGCCTGCCGGACGCGGATTCCCTCTTTGCCGCGGAGTTGCTGCAAGGTCAGCCCCGGATCGGGCTTGTCCGCAAACCGCAGGCAATACATCCGCACCACCACCTGCAACCGCGTGATCGGGTTGCTCACCAGCCTGGCCTGGCGGATGAGGTTGCGGCTGTGGCGCGTCCCACCGAGGCCCTGGGCATAAAACCGCACGGCTTCTTCGCCGGTCCACACCAGCAGGCAGTTGTTCTCGGCCGCCGTCTTCACGGCCGCCTGGGTAATCTTCGTCCCCGGCCCGAGCATCAGCACGGCCAGCCCCGCCACCGGCACCGACGTGGTTCCGTCGGCCTGATGGAAGCAGATCGCCTTGTCCTCCTGATCGACGACGGCGTGCTCGACATAGAGATAGGAGAGCTTGTCATCAAACCGGGGCCGGGCGTGAAGATTGAGTTGCTTATTCATATGTCAAAGAACCTCCCCCCGCCGCTATCCGGCGGGGGTAATGGATAAGAGGCCGAAGCCGAAGGCTTTGGCGGGGCCGATGCCGGATGCCAGGGCGACACGGAATTTGTCCGCATCGGTCACTTCCAGCACGCCTTCGTAACGCACCGACCGCAAACGCTGGCCTTTCTCCTCACCGCCCTTGTTGACGTACACATATCCGATCCGTGAAACGTCCACTTGGCGCAGCACAAACCCGGCATTCTCCCCGCGTTCCTCAAGCCAGCCCTTGAATACCTCGGCTGGATTCTCATCCGCCGCCCATGTCAGTTGCAATCGCGGCCGCTTGATCTTCTCCCCAGCCGCCTTGTCTTTCAGCCAGTGAGCTTTGGTTCTGGGCGACCGCTTCACCGGATTGGCCAGCAGGCGAAAGCGAAACTGCGCGCCGGGTCCGATCTTCAATTCCAGTGCTCGCGGCTTCTGCAGCGGCGCGGCCAGCAGATGGCCGGCGTTGTTGAAGGCGTATCCCCAATCCGGCTCCAGCGCTGAGAGTACGACAATAACGACGTTGCCGCCGGGCTGCGGATCGACGCGAAAGAGGAATCCGGCGCTGTCGCTGCGCTTCACATGGACATGCCCGGCTCCGAAATCCTCGGGCTTGAACGGCTGGAGCATCTGGGCGTCTTCGTCTTTGCGTTTGTTCGACGGAAACGCCATGCACAATCGTTGATGCACGCGATAGAGGTTCCGCAACCACAACCTGCCCGGTCGCGGACGGTCGGGGTTCTGCCCCACATCGATCAAGAGCGTCGAGAGGTACATTATTCCACTTCCTCCGGTTCCAACCGCCGCCGTCGCGTCTCCAGCGAACGGAACGCGATGATCTCCGCCCGCTTCTGGATGATCTGGTCGCGATACATCGGGTCTTCAGGATTGATGCGATCCAGCCCCATGCCCGTGCCATATTCGATCATTGTCACAGCATCGTGACACAACCGGCAAAGCGAGCGCAAGTCTT
>JBEKVL010000995.1:0-2528 GCA_049514055.1 Tepidisphaeraceae bacterium
CATGTAGAGACGAGGAGGTTTCGGCCGGTTTGACGGGAGATGACGCCTGCGCCGCGAAGGAATTCGGAAAGGATGGCGGTGAGCACGGCGGCGGAGACGGCGAAACTTACGATCGCATAAAAGCTTCCGCTGGAGAAGGCGCCATCTTTCCAGGGATTGACGCCAACAGCGAAGCAGACGATGACCGTGGCCCAGAGTGCGATGATGGGCACCACGAAATTGCGGCGAATGCTTTTGAGGGAGGTTGAACGCCAGGGCAGCAGCGGGCCGACGCCGGTGAGGAACAGCAGGAAGAGGCCGATGGGAATGGCGACGCGGTTATAGAACGGAGCGCCGACTGTGACCTTGTTGCCGACTACGTATTCCGAGAGGATGGGGAAGAGCGTTCCCCAAAGAATGACGAAGCAGGCGGTGAGGAGGACAAGGTTGTTGAAGAGGAAGCTGGACTCGCGGCTGACTAGCGACTCGAGATGATGCTCGCTCTTGAGATGGCTGCGCTGCAGCACATAAGTGAAGATGCAGACGGCGAGCACGATGCCCATGAAGACGACAAACCAGGTGCCGATGGAGGACTGGGCGAAGGCGTGGACGGAACTGACGAGTCCGGCTCGGGTGAGCAGCGTGCCGAGCATGGTGAGCAGGAAGGTGGAGAAGATGAGCCAGACGTTCCAGCTCTTCATCATGCCTTTCTTCTCCTGCATCATGACGGAGTGGAGGAAGGCAGTGCCGGTGAGCCAGGGCATGAAGCTGGCGTTCTCGACCGGGTCCCAACCCCAGTAGCCGCCCCATCCGAGGACCGCGTAGGCCCAATGCATGCCGAGAAAGATGCCGGCGGTGAGGAAGAGCCAGGTGACCATGGTCCAGGCGCGGGTGACCTTGATCCATTTTTCGCCGGGGTAGCGCATCATGAGCGCGCCGAGCGCGAAGGCGAAGGGAACTGAGAAGCCCACGTAGCCGAGGTAAAGCATGGGCGGATGAATGACCATCTCCGGATACTGGAGGAGGGGATTGAGGCCGTTCCCGTCGGCGGGAATTGGCCCTCCGGCGACATAGCCAGGGAGCAGAGAGAACGGGGGAGCGGCAAAACAAAGGACCGCCAGAAAGAAGACCTGGATGCCGGCGAGGATGGTGCCGGCGTAGGCGTAGAGTTTGACGTCGGTCTTATGCGTGAGGCGCAGGACAAAACCGTAGGTTCCGAGCAGCCATGCCCAGAGGAGGAGGGAACCCTCCTGGCCGCTCCAGAGCGCCGAGAATTTGTAGGGGCCGGGAAGTGCGCGGTTGGAGTGGTCGAGGATGTAGGTGATGGAGAAGTCGTTGGTGAAGACCGACCAAATGAGGGCGAAGGCTGCGCCAGTAACCGCGAGAAAGCCGGCGATTCCGGCGCGGCGGGCAGTATCGGCCAGGCGTTCGGGCGAGATGCGGGCCGGTTGCCCGGTGGCGATGAGGCGCAGGGCGAGCGCGCCGGCCAGCAGATTGTAGGCGGCCAAAGCCAACGCGATGAGGAGAGCGAAGCTACCGAATGCTGCCATTATGCTTATGACTCCACAGTGATTCTCGCACGCGGACGGGGAGGTAGCGAGAATCCCAACGAGGTAATTCTCAATCCATCATAGGCTCTTTGAGTGTGATTTAGCTCACACTATGGGTTGAGGGATGGATTGCGCCCAGCCGGGGCGGAATGCGTGGAGGATCAGGCAGTTTTGCGCGTGTTTTGGGCGAGCAATCGACTGGCAAGCGCCAGCATTTGTTCGTCCACGATAGGCCGGGAAAGAAAGCCGACGCGCTCACTGGAATAGTTGCTTTGTTCCTCGCTGGAATTACCGAGGACGAGGACGGGAAGGGACGGAAATCGGGTGTGCAACTCGGCGACGAACGCCGGTCCGCCGATGCCGGCCAGATGGTGACCGGAGACGACCAGCCCGAGGGTGCTGGCGAACTGGGGCTGCTCGACCAGACGCAGCGCGTCTGCCGCGTCGGCGACGCGAATGACGTCTGAGAATCGTTTTTCCAGGATAGACTTGCGCACGGACGCCTGGAATGGGTCGTCGTCCACTAAGAGAATCGTCAAAGTACTCCCCAGGGGGCCCGCGCTGTCCTTGGCTCGGCAGCGAGAATCAACTTACTACCTGCAACATTTGGATGGTATGGCTGGCCATAATGTTGCCTGAGGGGGAGGGGTTAACCGAAAAGGAACTCCTTGTCGCGGAGTTCCTTAATGGAGTCGCGGAGGCGGGCGGCCTTCTCGAACTCGAATTTCTTGGCGGCTTCGCGCATATCGGTTTCGAGCTTGGCGATAAAGGCGTCGAGCTCGGCCTGAGAGGCGAATTCGGGCATGCCGGCGGTTTCTTCCTCGGTGACGTCGCCGTACTCGGCCTTGAGGATCTGGGCGAGGCCCATGTCCATGGTGTTGATAATGGACTGCGGGGTAATGCCATTTTCCTCGTTGTAGGCGCGCTGGACGGTGCGGCGGCGATCGGTTTCGTCAATGGCCCGGCGCATGGAATCGGTGATGCGATCGGCGTAGAGAA
>JBEKVL010000996.1:0-2524 GCA_049514055.1 Tepidisphaeraceae bacterium
ATGAGCACGTCGATTTGGTGCGGCACCTGGACACCACCCTTAGCGAGGGCGGAGCGGACTACCGGCGCACTCTTAGGAGAGAGCGGGGAGACGGATCGCTGTGGACTAGCCGGAGCCTTCTTTCCGGCCAGAGCCGCTGCGGCTTTGGGGTCGATCGCAATATGCCGAGGAGCCGGAGTGCTCGGTGGAGGGCCCACCTTGCTAGGTAGCGGCCCCGGACGATAAGGCGCTGACCCGGGCTTGAGAGGGACCACGACTTGGGGCTTTTGTCCCATATGAACCAAGGATGGATGGGTAACAAGCTTTGCGCCGCCCTTTCCGTCTACTGGAGCCACGACCTCGGGGGCCTTTTCACCGAGGTACACGCGGTCATCGTGGCCGGACACGCCGCCCTGCGCCATTAGTTGCGCGATCCGGTGCAAAATTCCGCCATGAGCCGCCAACAGGGCAGATCCCGAATCTACGGCACTTTCCGCCGAGGGAGACACAGTGTCTAGAGAGCTATCGGCCGGAGAGCCGACCGGGGTTCCCGGATTAGAGGGCGCCGAAGGAGCCGACTTTTTACTGCCGCTGAACATGGGCGGTGGCGGAGCGTCGTCATCTCCCTGCCACCCGTCTGCGATTCCCCCGCCAGCCATCATAACGCCCCCGCGCGCTGCTCCCGCGGGACTGCCGCCGCTAGAGCCGAGCCCAAGAGCCCCGCCCACTGCGTTGGTGAGTCCGGTAAAGACGCTCTGTCCGAAACCGCTGGACTGCTTCTCCTCCTGGCCGTAGAGGTTAGCGACCGGGTTCTGGGCCGCCTGGATGGCGCTCTGCATACCGAGTGCGCCCTCGGTACCCTGCGCCGCGGTCTGCCCGAGGCCCTGCTGTCCGGCCTGCATCGAGGCCGCTTTAGCCGCCGCCGCGTTATTGGCCGCGTTGCCCTGGATACCTGCGGCCACGCCCGCGTTGTTGTAGGCTGCCTGGGCCGCGTTCTGTCCGTAACGCTGTCCGGCCGAGCCGGCGTTCTGCTGCGCCACTGCCTGCGCGGTGCCCGCGTTCAGCATCGCGGCAGCGGCCGAGGGGCCGTTTCCGGTAGCCTGCTGGGCCTGCAACTGAGCCAACATCTGCTGCTGGTTCTGCCACTGCTGGGCAGTGGACAGGTTAGGGTTGGTCTGGTAGCCGGCGTTCTGGAGTTGGTTAGCCGAGGACGTGCCGGGACCCCCGACCCCGAAAAGGGTGCCCAGTGCGGTCAGGAAGTTGCCGTTAGCGGCTGGGCCGGCGCCGCCGCCAGCCCCCGTAAGGTTGCTATTGCCGGCGCCGCTGTTATAGCCGCCCGGGGTAGCGTTAGAACTGGTAAAAAGCCCTGCCACTTTAGCCTCCGTGGCCGGTTTGAGCCGGCCCCAACCGCATGATACCCCGAATTCCGCCAAGTTCCAAGGAGAGGTCTTCCAGCATTTGGAACCCCTGCCCGGTGAACGTGAAATTGATGGATCCTGAAAGCTGCTGCCCGATCCAAGCCCTAAACTGCTCTGGATTCGCGGGGTTCGGCGTGTAGGTGTAGTTCGGGTCCGTGTTGGTCAGGTCGTAGTTGTAGGCCGTAGTGATGGTGATGGGGTTCGCGCTGCTCCCCAGCACCCCGAAGCGCGACACCCGTTGATAGCCCTGGAGACCTGAGAGGGAAATCCAGGCCGTCTGCGCGGTCCAGTTAATGGCTGCCCCACCGTCCGTGGTCGCGCCCGTGGATTCCACGAACGGCGCTCCATCGGCCTCGGCAAAGACGTACTGTCCTTGCCAGATCGTGGCATTTGCGCCCCAGCCTTGGATTACGTACCACTGCTGGAAAAGGTCTTGATAAACCACAATATTTCCATTTGACAGCCCGAACCGGACTTCGTTTCGGTCGGGCATGAGCACGGCCGAAGTGACGGTATTGCCCTGGACAAAAGACTCTACCGAAGCGCCGATGTAGGAGCATGAAAGGTCTCTGCCGGCCAGGTAGATACCCTTCTGGCTCTGGAACATGACGCCCTGCGCCATGAGCACGACACTGGTGGGGGATATACACCCCACATCGGCAGTAAGCAGACTAGGCGCCGAGTAGTTCGAGTTAGCCCCAAAAGCGTCCGGCCCATCTCCCTGCATGTAGTACACGCGGGTCTGGGACAGGATGACCAGTTTGTCATCCATCGAGCACAGGGCCACGCAATCCCCTCCGGCCTGATCGATGTTCTGAGTGAGCAAGCTGTTGAAGCCGTATCCGACCCCGCCGCCGGGGATAAACGTCTGGCTGTACCACAACTGGGTAGGTGTCTCGCTGGGTATGGTAAAACAGCGCCCGCGGTGAGTGGAAACGAACCCCGGGGCTGGGGGAGAGTTATTGGGGAGGCTTTGGTAAGTGTACTCTTGTGGGTTCCCCGTAAGTAGGGCGTCGGGGGTCACGTCGATATAGGCCACGCTATCGGCCGCGGCGCTGTTGGCTAGTGGCCCGGACACCCACCCGGCATTACCGGAGGCGATGGATAGGACTAGAACTGCGGTAATA
>JBEKVL010000997.1:0-2524 GCA_049514055.1 Tepidisphaeraceae bacterium
TCGGCCCGGCGGACTCGGCGGCGAGGCCTATACCCTGCCGGCCATCTACCGGCTCCGCGTCGACCCCAATCGGGCGTCGATCACCGAAGGTCTCGGCGCCACGCCGCTCACCGAAACGGCCGTCAAGAACTCGCTCCATTGGATCGGCGACAGTCAGGAGCCCGACGGTCGCTGGAGCCCGGCCAAGTCCGGCGCAGGGCGAGAGAACCGCGAGGACGGCCATGATCGGAAGGGCGCCGGCAGCCAGGCCGACGCCGGACTGACCGGCTTGGCAATCCTGACGATGGCCGCTTCCGGAAACACTCACCAATCGGGCCCTTACCAGGAGAAAGTTCGCCGCGCCATGCGGTTCCTGCTGAACGGCCAGGCCGCCGACGGAAACCTGGCCGGAAGAGCCGGCCTTTACGAATTCATGTACTCCCACGGCATCGCCACATTCGCCCTCGGCGAGCTCCTGGCCATGACCAACGATCCGAATTTGCGCGAGCCGGTGACCCGCGCGGTCGGCTACACAATCGCCAGCCAAGATCCGACGACCGGCGGCTGGCGCTACACGCCGGGCCAGGCCGGCGACACCAGCCAGCACGGCTGGCAATTGTTGGCGCTGAAAACGGCCAACGGCGCCGGCATCCCGATTCCCGAGCGTACTTGGCAAGGAGCACGCCGCTTCTTGGACACCGTCTCCAGCGGCACCCATCGCGGACTGGCAAGCTACCGCGCCGGCCAACCGCCAACCCGGGCGATGACCGCCGAAGCCTTGGCTTGCCGCCAATTCCTCGGACTGACCCCCGAAAGCCCCACGTCGCGGGAAGCTGGAGATTACCTTTTAGGCGAGATTCCCAGCGGGGAAATGGCAAATCTCTATTACTGGTATTATGGCACGATGGCCATGTATCAGCTCCAGGGAACGTACTGGCAGCAGTGGAACGAGAACCTTCGCAAGACGCTTCTTGCCCGACAAGTCAAGAGCGGCCCGACGGCTGGCAGTTGGGACCCAAACACTCGCTGGGACAATTACGGGGGCCGAATTTACTCCACCGCGCTGGCCACGCTCTGCCTCGAAGCTTACTATCGGTTCGTACCCCTCCACGGTAGCACGCCATCCAAATAGAGACCGGCGTCAGGTTCTTTTTTCGGCCGAATGCGGTCCCGCGGAGACCACCTTGCAGCGGCACGTTTGACATTGCAGTCGGCCCCATTAGAATTGAGTGTTGGGAACACTTCCTGCCTTGAGTTGGCTCTTCCGAGCCAGAACCTTGCGAGGATCTCATTAGATGGGTGGTCTTAGTACGTTTCATTGGCTGATTGTCCTGGTGGTCGTCTTCTTGCTGTTCGGCAACCGCCTGCCGAGCGTGATGCGATCGCTCGGCCGCGGCGTGACGGAATTCAAGAAAGGAATGGAGGGCGTCGACGACGAGGACGAGCCGAAGCGGGTGCCGAAAGAGCCCCCAAAAGACGCCACCTCGGGCCCGTCGGCAACGCCCACCGATAAACCATGACCGCGGTGTTTCCGCTCGCGCTGTTGGACAATCCCGTCACGCTGCTGATCCTGGGCGTGATCGCCGTGCTGTTGTTTGGCGAACGCCTGCCCGAGGTGGGGCGGACGGTAGGCAAGCGGTTCGTAGAATTCAAGCGCGGACTGCAGAAGATCGAGCAGGAGATCCGCTCGGCGGCGATGTCGGTGACCTCCACGATCGAATCGCCGTCGTCCTCCAGTTCTCACAGTTCTCAATCCTCGGATCGGCACGACGGCCCGGCGGCCGGCGACGAGCATGCCGAGGATCACGACGTAGCCACGGCCCCGAAGTTCGAGCCCCCCAAAGAGCCGGCCGACGGCAAGGTCGCCTGAAACAAGGTCGCGTGGAACCAGCCGGCCTGAAAAGGGGGCCGGTTTCGCCGCTTCCCACCTTGACGAGACTGGTCAAACAACGCACAATCGGAAGGGATCGGTTCGTACACGGGCGGCTAGCTCAGTTGGTTAGAGCGCTATCCTCACACGGTAGAAGTCGCAGGTTCGAGTCCTGTGCCGCCCACTTCTCTAAACCTTGCCGAAACTTGGATTTAAGTTACCTGCCGATGGTCGGCAGTGCGGTCCGTAAGTCAGAGCGAAAGGGGTAGTGACTACCCCTGCTGACAGAAAGGACGCGTGCTGCTATGGCATCGACCCGTGTTTCCATTCCCAAGTATCGGCTCCATAGGGGGAGCGGGCATCGACGTTGTGCTTTCCCCGCCAGCAGGTGCTACTGGATGTTGCGGCCATGAGCGATGCCGCCGCACACGACTCGAAGAGCATTCTGCCGCACCTCGGGCGACTCTTCACCCGACACCCGGACCTTCGCGGCATAATCCAGTGCGTGCTCGACGATGGCGCGGCGGATGACGAGACGCTGAAGGCCGCAATCCAAGAGCAGCGGGGCGTGCAGTTGGTGGCCCCCATCAATCCGCGCGGCCGTCGGCCGATCGGCAACGATCTGCCGCGCGGCGTCGACCACATCACGCCCAGCGGCACTCCCGTCTGCCAGGC
>JBEKVL010000998.1:0-2509 GCA_049514055.1 Tepidisphaeraceae bacterium
CTGGGCTCTGGCAAGGCTCTGTCGATCGATCTCGAAGGAGAGTGGGGGCATGCCGGCCATCAACCTGGACTACGCGGCACTGGACCAAGTCCTTCGGCCGTATGTGCATGGCTCGCGAACCGAGTCGCGAGCGTTCCTTGCCTGGTACCTGGAGAACCTGTACCGCTTGGAGCAAACGACGGCGCAAGACGCCGTCTGCGATGGGCCAGACGACAAGGGTATCGACGGCATCTACGTCGACGACGCAAACGGCCGCATCGATGTCCTTCAGGCGAAGATCGTCAAGTCGCCGGCCAAGACCCTGGGATCGACGCAACTCAAGGAGTTCTCAGGCACGCTCGACCAGTTCGCCACCCCCGAAGCCATCGAGCAGATGGCGGCCACCACGAGCAACGTCGAGCTGCAGGGCCTCCTTAACTCAGCGAACGTCGCCCAGCTGATAAGAGACGGGTTTGTAGTCCGAGGGGTGTTCGTGACGAACGCCCGGTCCGATCCTTCGGCGACCGCTTTCTTGGCGTCGTCGCCCGCCCAGATCGCTTTGGTGGATCGCGACCGGATCGAGCGCGAGTACGTCCCTGCCGGGCACCCAGTCCCGATTAGGCGTCCCATCTCTTTTGACGTGTTCGGCTACGCGGTAGCCGAGTATCAGGTTCGGCAAGAGCGCGTAATCGTCGCGCCGCTCGCAGCGACCGAGCTGGTCCAGATGGAGGGAATATCCGGTGGGCTCTTCGACTACAACGTCCGGCAGTACCTCGGTCCGACCAACGTCAACAAGGACATAGCGAAGAGTATCGCCAACCCTTCCGAACACGCCAACTTCCTTCTCTACCACAACGGAATCACGGTTGTCTGCGAGAAGGTAGACACGACAGTTCCAGACAAGGTGACCATCGCCAATTACGTCGTGGTCAACGGCTGCCAGAGCCTTTCGGTACTCTCAGACCATCGGGCTCAGATCACGCCCGATCTGAGGATCCTGGCGAGGATCATCCAGCTGGACAGGGCTTCGCCGCTTATTGACCTGATTACTCACCATAGCAACAACCAGAATGGGATCAAGCCGCGCGACTTCCAGTCCAACAACCCGATCCAACTGAGACTTCAGAACGAGTTCCATCAGGTATTCCCAGGTCAGATCTTCTATCGGATCAGCCGCGGTGAAGCTTCGTCTTTGCCCGAGCTGATCGACAACGAACAGGCGGCGCGCGTCCTTCTTGCATTCGATCTTCAGCAACCGTGGACGGCCCACCAGACATACAAGCTGTTTGATGAGCTTCATTCAAGCATCTTCGCTCGCCCGGAGGTGAATGCCACCCGAATCGTGGCGCTGATGGACTTGTACGGCGTCGTGGAGGCGGTGTCCCCGTCCCTCAAGGACCCCGGTCTGGCCAACTACACATTGACGAAGTTCTTCCTGCTTTACGTGCTTCACCAGGCCCTAGAGGAGGACACGCAGGGGCGAGCGTTCATCGCTGATCCATCTATGTTCCTGAGCCAGCCCAACGGGCGGCAACGGCTTCGAGAATGCGCGGCGGAGATCCTCCAAGACCTGGTCGTGGACCTAGAAGCCGAGGTCGAAGATCGTGTACAGAAGCAAGGCGTTCTCGACTTCAAGCGGCTACTCAAGAGCCAAGAGCAAGTCCTCAGCCTTACCAAGGATGTGAAGACGAGCTACCTGAAGACAGTCAGGCGCCACCGAGTGCCGTCGTTCAGTGAGTTGTGGGACAAGACGGCCGCCAACTGAGAACTCCCGGCCTTCCACGCTTTGGGTTGCTGGCCAAGCGCTCGATCGTGCGTCTCGCCGAGAAGCCCTCCAAGATGCTGGGCACTGCCGCTGCCGGCGAATCGTCAAGCAGCTCCAGCCAGAGCTTCTGCAATCCAACTTGGAACCGCGATCCGAGTGGTGGGAATCGCGGGCCCAAATCCTCTCGCCCCGACCATAGCCAACAGTGAGCTCGAGCCGCTCCGGAATGACGGCCGCGAAGCCGTGAGCGATCGCGTTGTCGGTGAGCCGAAGCGTCGCCTCCCTGAAGCCCCGGGCATCGATCCGTTCGAAGAGTGCTTCAGCGAGCATCCGCCGCCCCGATCCCCCCTCGGCTTTGCGCCACGTGGCGGCCAGTTCGCGCAGGTAGCGCACGGCCACATCGGCCGGAACGCCAGCCGCCTGACGAACCTCGCGGGCCTCCCGCTCCTCGGCATCGAGGCGGGCCATCGTCCGGTCGAGGGCGCTGCTGTCGCGGTCACGCCGGTAGCGTGAGAGCGCCCCATCGCGCTCCTGCTCGATACGAGCCAGGGCGAGCCGGTCTGGTGCGGCAGGCGGAGCAGTCACTAGCTCGACCACCGCGGTGAGCGCCTCGGCGCCCAGGGACACCCGCTCCAGGACCTTGGCGATCACCGCTTCGAATAGATAGCGCTTGTAGCCCTTACCGTCACGACGGCCATGCCAGCCCGACGGCCAATCCGGGGTCGCGGCGGCGAAGTCCGCACAGACGGCCTTGTGGCGGTAGTA
>JBEKVL010000999.1:0-2509 GCA_049514055.1 Tepidisphaeraceae bacterium
GCAGCCCAGGTAAGAGGGCCGCGGACGCCGAAGCGCGATCAGCGGATCGCAAGTCTGGAGACGTCATGATTCAGCAACAGACATATGTGGACATCGCCGATAACACCGGCGCCAAGCAGGGGATGTGCATCAAGGTGTTGCGCGGCTCGTCCAGCAAGGGCAAGTTCAAACGGAAGGTCGCCCACATCGGCGACATCATCATCCTCGCCGTGAAGAAATCGATTCCGGCCGGTGAAGTCAAACAGGGCGAGGTCGTCCGCGCCGTGGTCGTCAGGACCAGGCACGTGACCCGTCGCCCGGACGGCAGCTACGTCCGCTTCGACCGCAACGCGTGCGTGTTGATCGACAAGGACGACAACCCCCGCGGCACGCGCATTTTCGGCGCCGTGGCCCGCGAACTGCGAGAGAAGAACTTCATGAAGATCGTCTCGCTGGCGAGTGAAGTGGTATGAGCGTCGGGTGGGCACCGCCCACCTGTTGGTTTGATGCGGAGTGGTGGGCGATGCCCACCCTACAGAGAACGAGACTATGGCACGACACATTAAAACCGGCGATACGGTGGTGGTGATTGCGGGTCGCGACAAGGGTCGCACCGGGCGCGTCCTCCGCGTGGTGCCCAAGAAGGACCGCGTGGTTGTGGAAGGGATCAACCGCGTCCTCAAGCATGTGCGTCCGTCCCAGCGGAATCCCCAGGGCGGGCGCATTCAGAAGGACGCCGCGATTCACGTGAGCAACGTCATGCCCGTCGATCCCGGCACCGGCAAGGGCACGCGGATCAAGATGGAAGTCCGCGAAGGCCAGAAACATCGTGTGGCGGTCGCGTCCGGAACGGACCTGGGCCGTGTCGGCAAGCGGTAATGGCTGGGCGGGCTGTGCCCGTCCCTGACGAAGAACGGTGGATCCTGACCACCTTACAAGAGAGTAGACCATGGCCGAGAAGGAAAAAGAGAAAACCGAGAAGCCTGACAAAGGCGAGAAGTCCGACAAGGCCGCGAAGGCCAAGGCGGCGGGCCTTGAAAAAGCCAAGGCCGCCAAGAAGGCCAAGGACGATGGGCTGGCCGTCGCGACGGCCGAGGACTTGAAGATTCCGGCGCCCCCGGCGAGGCTGTACGAGAAGTACAAGGCCGAGATCGTCCCGGCGCTCAAGGAGAAGTTCGGCCTGAAGAACGCCTTGGCGGTGCCGCGGCTGGACAAGATCGTCATCTCGATGGGCCTCGGCAAGGCGGTCACCAGCGGCGAAAAGGGAAAGATGGAGACCGCCGAGCGGGAACTGACGATCATTGCCGGCCAGAAGCCGGTGCGCTGCAAGGCCAAGAAGAGCGTGGCGAACTTCAAGGTTCGCGAAGGTCAGGAGACCGGCCTGAAGGTGACGCTCCGGGGCAAGCGGATGTATGAGTTCTTTGACCGCACAATTGCCTTGGCGTTTCCGCGCGTGAAGGACTTCCGCGGCGTGAACCCCAACAGTTTCGACAAGGCCGGCAACTACAACTTCGGGTTCACGGAACAGACGGTGTTCCCCGAGGTCAATGTCGCGGACATCACATTCCAGCAGGGCATGAACATCACCGTGGTCACCACGGCGAAGAATGTGGAGCAGGGACGTGAACTGCTCCGCGCGTTCGGCATGCCGTTCAGCGAGGCCACCAAGCAGGGCAAGTAATTATGGCAACCACAGCCTGGGTAATGAAACAGAAACGACGCGAGGCGCTGACGAAGAAGTTCGCCGAAGTGCGGCGCCAGCTCAAAAAGGAAAAGAACTTTGCGGCGCTGGCGAAGCTGCCGCGGGATTCGAGCCCGACGCGCCTGCGCAACCGGTGCCAGCTCACGGGTCGGTCCCGTGGAGTGCTCCGCAAGTTCATGGTGTGCCGCATCAAGCTGCGTGAACTCGCCCTGGCCGGCCAGATTCCCGGCATGCGGAAGGCGAGTTGGTAAGACAAGAGTGCTGAGTTCTGCGTGCCGAGTCCCGGAGACCGGGATACTGGCGCGATAGACTGTGATCGGCCGGAGCGGTGTAGTCCGGCGGACCCCTAGAGGAAGACAGAAGCGATGAACAACCAAGACCCCATCGCGGACATGCTGACGCGGATCCGGAATGCGAACCGGGTTGGCCGGCGGATGGTGCTGGTCAAGAACAGCAAGATCTGCGCCGGTATTGCCCGGGTGCTGAAGGACGAAGGCTACATCGAGGAATTCGATGTGATCGAGGATCCGACCAAACAGGGCCAGATCCGCATCAAGCTCAAGTACGCCAGCAATGGCGAACGGATCATCCACGAGCTGAACCGCGAGTCCAAGCCCGGCCGCCGTGTTTACAACAAGGTGCAGGAATTGCCCAAGGTCCAGAACGGCATGGGCATCGCTGTCGTGAGCACCAGTAAAGGCGTGATGAGCGATCGCAAGGCCCGCGAAGAGAACGTCGGCGGCGAATTGCTTTGCACGGTGTGCTAGTTGCCGCCGTCCGCCCGTCGCTCCGCGGCGGCCGCAGATGTCGGCAACCGGTGACTGTTAA
>JBEKVL010001000.1:0-2508 GCA_049514055.1 Tepidisphaeraceae bacterium
CTCGGCACGCAGAACGCCGGGACTCCCTATTACCCCGGCCGGACCTCCTTCCAAGGTTTGATCGACGAAGTCGCCATCTTCAACCGCGCCCTCTCTGCCGATGAAATTGCCCTGCTCAACGCCGCCGGCGGGGCGGGAATGTGCAAGGACTTCAAGTTCCTGGCCCAGCCGGCCGACACGATTGGCTACGTTGGCCTGCCCACGACCCTGACTGCGACCGCATCCGGCCCCTGGCCCGTGACCTACCAGTGGCAGCGCAACGGCGCGATCCTCTCCGGCGCCACCAACGGCGCGCTGGCCCTGCCCAACACACAGTTCTCCGACGCCTACACCAACTACTGTGTGGTTGTCACCGCCGCCAACGGCCTCTCCCTCACCAGCCGGCTGGCAACGCTGGAAGTGCGCCTGTGCGAACCGCCAGCCGGAGGCCTGGTCGGCTGGTGGCCGGGCGACGGGCATTTCTTTGACATCGCCGGCACAAACAATGGCGTGCCTGCGAACGGTGTGAGTTTCGCCGACGGCATGGTCGGCCAGGCCTTCCAGTTTACCGCCAGCCAGAACACTTACGTGCAGGTGCAGAACAGCCCGGCGCTCAATCCCACCAACATCACCATCTGCGCCTGGGTGAAGCCGTTCAGTTATCCCACGGTTGGCTGCGCCATCGTACGCAAGCAAGACAACAACGCCAACATAATCTATTGCCTCCAACTCGGCGACGGCGTCACGCCCGGCCGGCCGGATTTCAGCAGTGGCAGTGCAGCCCCGGATGCGGATGGCCCAAGCCCGCTGCCGCTCAACCAATGGTCGTACGTTGTCGGCACCTACGACGGGGCGGTCGCGTGCGTGTATGTGAACGGTGTGCTCGTGGATGCCCAGCAGGGGTCCGGCCCGCTACGGGCGGGTCCGCACGACCTGTTCATCGGCGCGGTCGAGGGGGGCACAAGCCGCAACTTCGACGGGTTGATAGATGAAATCGCCATCTTCAACCGCGGCCTTTCGTCCAACGAAGTCGCCGCCCTCTACGCCGCCGGCAGCGACGGGATGTGCAAGGAGTTGACGATCCTTGCCCCGCCGCCAACCAACGCCGTATCTTACGTCGGCGTCAGCAACGCGCCGTTGAGCGTGGTCGCCTCCGGCACCGGCACGCTCACTTACCAATGGTGGCGCGGCACGACGCTTCTTGCCAGTCAGACCAACGCCGCGCTCACGCTGCCTAATCCGCAGTTCGGCGACGCCGGCAATTACACGGTGGTGGTGAGCGACGCCACCGGAGCGTCCGTAACCAACGCGGCGCCGGCGGCGCTGGAGGTGCTCCTGTGCGATCCTCCGCCCGGCGGCCTCGTCGCCTGGTGGTCCGGTGACGGCCATTCATTCGACCTAACGACGAATCATAACGATGGGACGCCGGTGGGCGGAGTCAGTTTTGTGCCGGGGGAGGTCAGCCAGGCCTTCGGTTTCAACGGGATCGATGGTTATGTGAACATCCCCGACGCGCCCAGCCTGCAGCCTACGAACACGCTGACGAGCTCCTTCTGGGCCAAGCGAACGCGGTTCGATATAGACATCGTGATGGAGAAAGGCGGCGACTGGACAACCGGCGGCTGTAACTACGGCATCGGGCTGCACGAGGCGAGCAACTACCGGATGTTCTACTTTTTCTACAATGGCGGATGGCGGGGAACCACCGGGGTATCAGATTTCGGTTGGCATCACTACGCGGTCACGGCGGCCAACGGAGCGGACTGGCCGGGCTTGTTCATTGACGGTGTGGCCCAGCCGCCGCAGTTCGGGCTCGGCGGAGCGATTAACCTGTATCCTTCCACCGCTCCCCTGCATCTCGGCGCGCAACTGGGGCAGTACCCTTATTACGGAGCGAATACCCTGGATGAGATTGCCATTTTTAACCGCGCGCTCGCCGCTGACGAGATCGCCGCCATTTACGCCGCCAGCAGCGACGGGATGTGCAAGGAGTTGACAATCCTCGCAGACCTGCAACCCACCAGCCAGACGCGCGGCGTGGGCGGGCAGGCAAACTTCAGCGTCACGGCCTCCGGCACGGGCGCCCTTGGCTACCAGTGGCGGAAGAACGGCACGCCCTTCACCAACACCGCCACCGGCGCGCTCACGCTGACCAACCTGCAACTCAGCGACGCGGGCAGCTATGACGTGGTGGTCAGCGACGCCACAAGCCTCACCACCAACAGCCAGGTGGCCACGCTGAACATGGTCGTTCGCCAGCCGCGCTACGATTGCCTGGCCGCTTGGTGGCCCGGCGAAGGCAATGCGAATGACCTGCTCGGCCTCAATGACGGCACGCTGGAAGGCGGCGTCAGCTTCACCAACGGCATCGTCGGACAGGCGTTCAACTTGGACGGCACGACCGGTTACGTGCTGGTGCCCACCAGTCCCAGCCTGAGCATCACGGGTGCAATTACGGTGGAAGCGTGGGTCAACCCCCGGACATTGGGCGGGCAAATTCTCACCAAGTATAACAGTTCCATCGGACAG
>JBEKVL010001001.1:0-2503 GCA_049514055.1 Tepidisphaeraceae bacterium
ATAACAATTGATAGAACAGTCTCATCATGCCATCCTTTGTACCGGCTTGGGTATGTATGGTGGAAGTGAAAGTTCGGAGTACCGCCTTCAGGCGGTCTGGGTTGCGCACCAGACCGCTTGAAGGCGGTACTCCAAACCGTTGCTACGCGCCCTTATGACTCAACAGCGTTCGCATCCGTCGAACGATGCGAACCAGGTCGCGCTGGGCTTCCATCACTTTGCGGACATCCTTGTACGCGGCCGGCGCTTCTTCGCGTAACGCATCGAGGACGCCCGGGTCAAAAAGGATGCTGCCCAGTTGTCGGCGGACGTCCTTCTCGCCAATCCGCCGCCGAGCTTCCTGTCGAGACCACGCACGTCCGGCCCCGTGCGATGAGGAACACAACGAGTCGGAGTTGCCCTGGCCTTCGGCGTGGAACGTGGCGGTTCCCATCGAACCGGGAATGAGAACCCGCTGGCCGGCACACGCGGGCGAGGCACCCTTGCGATGCACCCAGAGTTCACCGGCGGCGTGCGGCTCCAATTGCACATGGTTGTGGTCGATGTCCACATACGTATCCCAGTCGGTTCCGCAGTCAAGCACCTCTTCGACAAGCGTCGCCGCGCTGGCGATCATCGCCCTGCGACTGGCCGCGGCGTATCGGCGTGCCCATTCCATATCCCGCAGATAGGCTCGGCCGGCATCGGTGTCGCTGTCGAGCCGTTTCAGGCCACCGGCGCCACGCGTCGTCTGCGTCAGATGGTGGTCCCTGACGGCAGGCCCGATGGCCCGCGAGCCGGAGTGGACCATGAGCCAGAGCGAACCATCGACCTCGGCCTGCAACTCCAGGAAGTGATTGCCCCGGCCGAGCGTGCCGAGTTGCACGGCGCCGTCGCGGCGAGCAATGCTCTGCAGGGACGGGTGCGACAGCGTGGCCACGTCAAGTTCCGGCGGCCACGGACCCGCCCGTGGAAGCCGGTTCCACGGACAGACCCGACGCAGGCGTATGAGCAACTCGGCGGCGGCTCTCGCGTTGAGCGCGTCGGCGGCCGCGTCCAGTTTCACGGCCGCGTACCCACAGCCGATATCCCCGCCGACGGCCTCGGGGTAGACCAACTGGCCGGTGCCGATCACCACGCCGTTGCAGAGCACGCCGGCCGCGTGGATATCCGGCATGATGGCGACGTGGCGGACATCGTCGGCGTGGACGATGCGTGCGATAGCCTCGTCGGCATCGCTCGGAATCCGGCCGCAAGTCCACTGGTGCATGATGACGTCGCTCATCGGCCACCTCCTTCCTGCATCGGCACCACGCAGAAGGCCAATCCCGGGGCGCGCTTGCGGGTGATGGCGGCGGCCAATTCCGCGCGCAGCCGACCTGTGGCGTCGGCCAGACGGTTGTAGATCTCGACAGCCGGCACACCCGGCACCGTCGTGTAGACCCGGACGAGCAGGCGTGAGGCATCGGGCGCGGGCTCGACACCATCCAACACCACGTCGGCCAGGATCGGGTCGTGGGCCAGGTCGAGCAAAACGCCGGTCAGCACGCGATAGGCCTGCCGGCACAACTGCTGGGTCTTGCGATCCTGGCGTTTCTGTCGCGAACTGCGGAAGTCACTTTCAATGCTTTCAAACTCAGAACTCTCACCAAAACGAGATTGGTGTCTTCTCATCATGAAATCTCCAGATGGCGCCTGTTTCAACAGGCGCACGAATACTTAGCGTTTTCAGGGAAACAAATGACGGCCCGCCGGAAGGCGGTACGCCGGACTAAAGATGGGATGGTCGCGCAATCATAAGAAGACTCCGGCTAACGACGGAGGCAAGATTAGCACGTTTGGCCACGCATGGCAAACTGCGATCAGAACGTGAGCGGGTCTGTGGAACCAATGGCAAATCGCCCCGCGAAAATCGAAAAGTCCGCCGATTCGGGCTAAACTTCCTGACTATGTCCAATGCCACATTCGATCTCATCGTCATCGGCGCCGGTCCCGGCGGATATGTCGCGGCCATCCGGGCGGCTCAACTCGGCATGAAAGTCGCCTGCGTCGAACGCGAGGCCCTCGGCGGAACGTGCCTGAATGTCGGGTGCATACCGTCCAAGGCGCTGCTGGACTCCTCCGAGAAATATCATGAGGCCAAGGCGTCACTGGGGAAGCACGGGATTAATGTGGCCGGCCTGACGCTGGACCTGCCGCGGATGATGGCACGGAAGAACGAGGTGGTGAAGGGGCTCACCGGCGGCGTGGGGATGCTGTTCAAGAAGAACAAGATCGAGAATCTCAAGGGGAGCGGGCGGATCGTGTCGGCGGGCGTGGTGGAGGTTGCCTCGAGCACCGGCAAACAGCAAGTGACCGGCACGAACATCCTCATCGCGACGGGGTCGGCGCCGATTCAGATTCCGGCACTGCCGTTTGATGGCAAGTACATCCTCTCATCGACCGAGGTCTTGTCGCTGACGGAATTGCCCGGGCGGCTGGCCGTGGTCGGGGCGGGGTACATCGGGCTGGAGATGGCCTCCGT
>JBEKVL010001002.1:0-2502 GCA_049514055.1 Tepidisphaeraceae bacterium
TTCTCCGCCCGATGAACGCCCTCGCCCGGGCCGGACTCATCGAACAGACCCGCATCCCCGTCGACCAGGCCGGCCTGCTCGATCCCGACGAAATCCGCCATGCCATCCGCCCCAATACCCGCTTCGTCGCCGTCACCCACGCCAGCAATGTCACCGGCACCCTCCAGCCGCTCCGCGAGATCGGCCGCATCTGCCGCGAACGCGGCGTGACCTTCATCGTCGATGCCGCCCAGTCGGCCGGGCACCTGCCCATCGACGTCCAGGCCGATTTCATCGACCTCCTCGCCGCGCCCGGCCACAAGGGCCTGCTCGGCCCGCTCGGCACGGGCCTGCTCTACATCCGTCCCGGCATCGAGAAACTGCTCCACCCCATCCTCGAAGGCGGCACCGGCTCCGTCTCCGAGCAGGACCACCAGCCCGATTTCCTCCCCGACAAATACGAGCCCGGCAGCCACAACGCCATCGGCATCGCCGGTCTGTCGGCCGGCGTGCAATGGGTGCTCGACCAGGGCATCGAAAAGATCCACCAGCGCGAGACTGACCTCGTCCGCATGTTCATCGACGGCGCCGGCAGCATCGACGGCCTGCGCTACTTCGGCCCGCAGGGCGTTCGCGACCGCGTCGGCGTCTTCTCCGTTCGTCTCGAAACCTGGGAGCCCGTCGAACTGGCCGCCGTGCTCGAGTCGCACTACGGCATCCTCACCCGCCCCGGCCTGCACTGTGCCCCGCTGATCCACCAGGCCATCGGCACCAAATCCATCGGCGGCGCCACCCGCTTCAGCTTCGGGCCTTTCCTCAGTATGCAGGATGTGAAATACGCCACCGACGCCCTGGCCGAAATCGCCATGGAAGCAGTTGTGAAATAGTTGATAGTGGCCTGATAACCACTAACTACCAACTAGCAACTTCGCCCTTGCCTTCCCCCGTTTTGAATTGCATATCCAATCCGAGACATCGCTCAGCAGAGCGTCTCATAACTGACCGGGTAAAGAATCAGATCCGGTCGCACGAGATGCAGCTTGCGAATGTGGACGGTCTGCATGTAGTAGGTCGTGCAGAGTCCATCGCCACCCTCCGTGGTGCAAGGCTGCGTCTGGTTCACCGCTCCATCGGTGACCATCGTGACAACAAGGGCCAATAGCGCGGCAAGCCGCGGAGTGCGCTTCATCATGTTGCACCCGAATGGTCAGGCGTGAATCGGCCACGGACGCCCGCAGCCGATCATCGATATGAACAACCTAACCCGGAAACTTGAGGGCGTCTACAAAAAAATCTAAAGTTCCCACAATCATTTTGCCGATAATGCCGCCCCGGCATTTCTTGCGCTAAAAAGACCTTCCAGCCCCAATATCCACGTCCGATAACGCACCCCCTCCCTCGCTTGCAGCAAAAACCCCCTTCCCGTAATATCCCCGCCCTGTTTACGGAAACACGTTCACCCATTAATCCGCGCAAAGGAGAGCAATAAAACCATGCTCAAAGGCAATGCTATCGTAGGCCAGTCCGGCGGCCCAACGACCGTCATCAACTCCTCCATGGTCGGCGTCGTCGACGCCGCCATGAAATCCAAGTGCATCGACCGCATCTTCGGCATGCGCTTCGGCATCGAGTGCATGTTCGACGATTTCCTGCTCGACCTCGGCAAGGAATCCCCGGCCACCCTCAAGCTCCTCCGCAGCACCCCCTCCAGCGCCCTGGGCTCCTCCCGCTACAAGCTCAAGAAAGGCACCGACGAAGACCTCGAACGCATCCTACCCCAGCTCAAGAAATACAACATCCGCTACTTCTTCCTCATCGGCGGCAACGACACCATGGACACCATCCACCGCGTCACCGAATACGCCGGCCGCATCGGCTACGATATGATCGGCGTCGGCATCTGCAAAACCGTCGACAACGACCTCTTCGGCACCGACCACACCCCCGGCTATCCCTCGGCCGCACGCTACGTCGCCCTCTCCGTCCAGCAAGGTGGCCGCCTCGCACGCGACATGCAGCGCGTCGACCCCTACACCATCTTCCAGACCGTCGGCCGCAGCGCCGGCTGGCTCCCCGCCGCCTCCGTCGCCGGCAAACGCACGCCCGAAGACCCCCCGCACATCATCCTCATGCCCGAGGCCCCCTTCAAGAAGGAAGACTTCCTCTCCGCCGCCCAGGCCGCCAAGAACAAATACGGCTGGGTCTCCATCTGCTGCGGCGAAGGCATCACCTACACCGACGGCACCCCCGTCGCCCAGGCCAACAAGCGCGACTCCCACGGCAACCTCGAGTTCGGCAACAAGGGCGGCAAGTGCGCCGGCCTGGTCCTCCACGAACTGCTCCGCGACGAACTCGGCTGGCGCGGCGAGGCCCAGATCGTCGAGTCCCTCCAGATGTGCGCCTCCGACCGCACCGTCAAGCTCGACCTCGACGAAGCCTACAACGCCGGCCGCGAGGCCGTCCGCCTCGCCGCCCAGGGCACTTCCGGCGTCATGGTCACCATTGAGCGCCTCTCCAAGCCCG
>JBEKVL010001003.1:0-2502 GCA_049514055.1 Tepidisphaeraceae bacterium
TCAGGATGCGCGCCATCAACGAGACTACCGCATATGGGTTGCTCGATGAATACTGTACCGCGGTGTGGTTGTAGTTAAGCTGCTGGAGCTGATAGGCGATGTCGACGGTGTCGCTGGCCACCAGTACGCCGGCTTCCTGGGTGGTCACCCCGTAGAAGTGGCGCGTGGTCGAGCTGGCCTCGACGTAGGCCGCGATCGCCAGCACGTCTGCATCGGCGGCGCCGAGGACCGTCAGGCCGTACCACTGGTCACTGAACTGGTTGTCCATAATTGTGACCGCAGCGAGCGCGGTCTCGGCCGCGATGCCGTTGGCGACGTATGCCCCCGACGAAGCTGAGGTCATGCCGAGCATGCCGGAGATGTCGGTCGTGCCACCGCCGACCAACGTCGCGCCGGAGACCGCGGGCGGCGTCGAACCGGTCACGGCGAGCGTGTAGGAGTCGCCCGTCACGCCAGTGATCTTCGACGTGCAGTAGATGATGATGTCCGAACCAGTGATGATGGTCTCGATGTACGTCATCTTGCTGATGTTGGCGTCGACCGAGGCGTTGAGGAACGTCATCAGGTTGGCACAGGTGATCGTAAGCGAGCCGCCGATCTGTACTTGGTTACCGGACGGCGTGCCGGAGACGAACGTGATGGTGGTTCCATCCATCACGAGCGTGTCGTTGGCGGTCGGCTGCACGGTGAACGTCACGTGGCCGAGGCCGGTGGGCGGCGAGAGGAAACTCATCGTGGAAGCTGCACCGGTCGTGCCGGACGCGATGATGAACGTCTGGTAGGTCGAGTTCCAGACGCAGGTAGAGCTGCTTACGTCCGCGGCCACGGCCGTCTGGATGATCGAGGCGATTCCGTTGAGGTTGGTGGCTGCGGCAAAGCTGGTCGGCGCAACGTTGAACGGCGTGCCGTTGATCAGGCAGTAGAAGCCAGGGGTGGTAACCGCGTTCCAGACCGCAAGGGCCTGCTGCGCGGCGGACAGGGGGCCACCGATGATCTCTCCCGCGGTCGCGGTCAGTGCCCAACGTCCGATGCTGAGGAGCGATGGCGCTGGGTTCTGCTCGAACCAGAGGACCGCGGCCAGGTACTCCGGCGCCGTGGTGCCGAAGTCGGTGGCCACCGCCCCGATCGAGCCGTAGACGCGCAGACGCGACGCGACGTCGATGACGTTGCTGCTGCCCACCACGAGAAGCGTATCGATGTCGAGCGTCGTCGGTGACGGCGGCGAGAGGTTCACCGTCGTGCTGACGAGACGCTGGATCGGAAGACCTGGCTGCGCCATCTAAGTATCCTAAAAAGTTCGACCGGCGACGGAATCAGGGGGCTCGCGCCCCCTGGTCTTACTGGATGGTAACGCCCGTCAGGAACTCGGTCGACGCGCCGCCCGCGTTCGTCATTGCCGCTGAGAACGTCAGCGTCAGGTAGGATCCGGGCACCAGCGACGTGCCGGTGATCGTGAACGTCTGGAAGGCCGCCGTGGTGATCGGGCAGTTCTGCGCAGCGGTGGCAATGAGCGTCGAGCCCTGCGTGCCGGCCGTGGTGTTGTTCAGGTAGGCCGCCGCGGCGACGGTCTCGACGGATGCCGTGCTGGACGTGTTGGTGTAGTAGCAGGCCACCTTCACAGTGACGTTGGTGCCGGCGACGTAGTTCGGCGGCAGCACGAAGTCGTAGGCGGCCACGTCGGAAGACGAGCCGGAGCTGGTCGGCGTGCCCGTCAGGTAGGTGCCGGTGGCCGGCGTGTAGACGAGGCCCCAGTTGGTGCTGGAGGCCGAACCGGTCATCTGCAGGCCGGCGACGGTCTTCATCGCGTTCATCATCAGGGGAGTAGCAAAGAGACCGTCAGCAGAACTACTTCCGAAGGCCGCAGCAGCACCGTTGACCTTGAACGCGCCGCTGATGTCGACGTCGCCCTGGCTCGGAGCGGTGCCGGACGGGGTGCCGGAGATGACGATGCCGTATGAACCGACCTGCTGGGCGAAGGCGACCGGAGTCAACGCGGTGGCTGCCAGCAGTCCAGCGAGCACGAACTTGGAGAAAGACTTCATCGGAGAATAGTCCTTTTGGGTAGTTGATTGCGGAGTAGAAGAGTTTACGGGTCAACCGTTACGGCGTCACGCCAGGATTTTTGCGGCGCGTTGTTCACGGCACCACCACCCCGCCACTGATCGTCGGCGCGGTAAATCCCGCGTTCGGCGCAGTGACGAGCGATGACTGTTCGCCGGACGTCAGGCCTGTGCCTGCGTGCAATCTGGCAATGGCACAGGGACTTATGGCGTTCGGACCGACCGTGGCATCAAAACACGGATTGCCCGTCTGGATTTGTACCGCACCCCCGGTCGCTGTCGCCACCACGGGCCACCAGTAGATCGTTTGCACGCCATCGCATGAAAGTGCGGTGCACTGACTCGCCGATCGCGCCTGTGCCGCCGCCAGCGTCGTGAATGTCAGATATTTATTGCCATCCACGACGATCGGAATTTGCTGCTGTGGCGCGGTATTGTTCGA
>JBEKVL010001004.1:0-2500 GCA_049514055.1 Tepidisphaeraceae bacterium
AGCCGACGCAACTGACATGCTCGCCGGGCATGAGTTGGGCGGCCGAGGTCATGCGTTGCAACTCGCGGCCTTCCACGTCCAGCGCCTGAAAGTAGATTTCGCGCATGGCCGGGGCCACGAAATGCGCCGAGCCGTCTTCCTCGACCGGGACAGTGCCCCAGGATCGCTTGGCGTAATAAGTGCCGTAGCCCATCACGGGCGACTGGTCGAAGGCCCGCGCGACCAGGTCCTCGGTCTTGCGGACCTGTTCCATGATGCGGATTGATTTCACCTGACCGCGATGGATGATGGGTTCGAGACCCTGATAGACATCGACCAGCAGCATCGTGCCGGTGGGCTGCTCGGCGGCGGGACGATCCTCGGGCAGAGCCGGATTGTCCGCGGCCAGGCGCGACGGCGTCATCGGCGGGCGCGGCGTGGGCCTGAGGGCGATGGGGTTGTAGCAGCCCAGGGACGGGTCTTCGTAGAGCAGGCGTTTGCGGTCCTGCATGTCGTGCAGGTAGAGACGGTAACGCTGAAGTCCGCCCCCACCATACGAGCAGAGAAAGCTCTCCTCATCGAGCGGGAACGGATCGCAATACGACCAGGGAAACGCGTGGTCACTGATCGTGGGGAATTCCTTTGTGATCCAGTCAAAGCCCACGCCGCGCGGTTCTTCCGGGCCGAAGGTGGTGTCGATCCAGCCGATGGCCCCTTGGATACATCCGTGGTGCGGGCCAAACGTGGCCAGCACGCGATGGCTCCGCCCCGGAATCGGCCGGGCCTGCCAGAACGTGCCGGGGTCGCGGATGGTGTTGCCGAAGTAGAGCTGATACGCTGTGCCGTCGGGGTTTTGGGTCCAGAGGCTCTGGCGATAGGTGAGGTCGCGGTCGATGTATTCCCAGCGCGTGAACAGCACCCGGCCGCTGGGCAACATTTGCGGCGTGAGGTCCGACAGCGTGTTCATACTCACACAGTGGATATCCCCGCCATCGGCCGACATGTGGTGCAGATTCGAAGCCGGGCCGGGCTGGCACACGGTGTGGCCGAAGCGGCGCGTGGAGACGAAGACGATGTCGCCGTCGGGAAGTTCGCACGGGTTGATATCGTGATACGCGCCGTCGGTGAGTTGTTTCAGCCCGGAACCATCGACGCCGATTCGCCAGATGTGCCAGTGTTTCTCATCCTTACGCTGGTAGGTGAAGAAGACGGTGCGGGCGTCGTAGGAGAGATTGAGGTCGTAGATGCAGCCGTCGGCGTCGCTGAATATCGTGCGTGGGACATCGTCGGGATGCGCGGGGTCCCAGACGTGAATGCCGCAGCCGGGGCGTGCCGGCCGGGCCGCCCAGATGTTGGTGCCCACGGCCGGGCCGGGCGTGAAGGGAGCGTGCGTAGCAAAGAGAATCGGCGGAAGAGTCTTGAGCGACAGTGATGCGGGCCAGGCCCATTCGCCGGGGGCCAGCGACACGCGGGCGATGTCGATCGTAGCAGGCGCGGCAAGCTTGATAGCCAGTCGTGCCGAGTCGCAGTCGCGGGAAGGAGTAAGATCGAATCGGATCGTTCGCCATTGCCCTGTTTCGACGGAGATGGCCGCATCCGCAAGCACGCTGCCGTCGGTCGCCTCAATGCTCGCGTGGAGTTGCACGGCGTCTTGCGAGCGCACCCACAAGGCGCCGTGATAGACCTTGCCCGAGAGGACCGGAAATCCGGTCACGTTCACGGGCGGCGTAAGAATCCCAACTTCGCCGTTGCCTTTCACGTAGACCAATCGCTGCCGACGGCCTTCGTGGAATAGTGCCTCGGCTGCAAGCGCGAAACTCGCTTCGGCATCCCCTCGTCGAAACCTGGTCCAGTTGGCACTGACACCGGCAATGGAGTTGGTGCTCGATTCGTCCGGCGCCAAGGCCACGGGCTGGGATTGACCGCCGCCACTGCTCACGCGGAAATTGCGAAAGCGGGCCGTTCGTTCCCATGCCCGAAACCCGACTCTGCCCGGCGCCAGCGGATGCTCCTTATCTTCGTAGCTGGCCGCCGGCTTGCCGTCGATCGAGATATCCAGCGTCTTGCCCCTGGTCCGGACCACGAGCGGAATCCACCGGTCACTGCCATCGCGGAACAGGTCGCGCTTGTTCAGGATCGACTCGAAGTTGTGCCGATGCCGGCCAAGCACGAGTGTCCCGTCGGCCTGGATGGCGACTTCGTATCCCGTGAAATTGTCGGCTCCCTCGGCCGCATCCGCGACACCCACGATGAACCCCGCATTGCCTCCGCCGCCACCGGGCAGGAACACTTCGACACTGACCTCCATTTCGTCGGGCAGCGCAACGCCGTACATCGCCTTCGGTCCGCCTGGCGTGCGGCCGATCCGCAGTTCACCATCGCGCAATTCCCATTGTCCGCCGGCAGTCGTGAAGTCCTTCGACAGCGCCACGCCCGGCGCGGCCGCGCGAAACCAATCGTCGATGACGGCGTCGGTCCATGGCTGGCCCGCCCTGGCGGCTGCCGTCAAAACCAGTAGGCC
>JBEKVL010001005.1:0-2500 GCA_049514055.1 Tepidisphaeraceae bacterium
CACCACCGTCAACGCCATCATCGACAACACCTAGTCGGCCAATCTGGCCAGTACGCTCAGCCTCGGCGCCGGCCAGACACTGGCGGTAGCCAGTTCGGAGATCGTCGGTTACTCCGGCACCGGCACCATCGACCAGACCGGCGGCACGAACACCGTTTCGACCTGGCTCTATCTCGGCTACAATTCCGGCGCAAGTGGAACTTATACCCTGGCTGGCTCGCTGACCAGTCCTTCGACGTCCGTCGGCTACAAGGGAACCGCCACATTCACCCAATCCGGGGGCACCTTCACCAGTGCCGACTTTATCACCGTCGGCGATCAGCCCTACAGCGTCGGCACGTTCAATCTCAACGGCGGTACACTCAGCGGCATTGCCCTCAATCTGGGCTACGGCGGCGATGGAACGTTTAACCACAATGGCGGGACCGCGACATTCACTACTGTGAATATGGGCCAAAACGCGGCGACATACGGCTCCTATAGCCTTTCCGGTTCCGGAAGCTCCTTGTCTGTCAGCGGAAGCGAATACGTCGGCTACAGCGGCACGGGAACCTTCACGCAGACCGGCGACATCAACGCGGTCTCGGCGCACCTGTATCTCGGCTATAGCTATTTCGGCTCTAACCCAAATGGAACCTATACGCTCTCCAGCGGCACGCTGAACTCTCCCGCGACGTCCGTCGGCTATAACGGAGTCGGCACATTCACCCAATACGGCGGAACCTTCACCAGCGCCGGCTTCATCACCGTCGGCGATCAGGGCGGCAGCTCCGGCACGTTCAATCTCTACGGCGGCACGCTGAATGGCAGTACGCTGAATGTTGGATTCACCGGCGCATACTATTACAGCTCTTTGTTTGAGAACTACTACGTTAACGAGGCCGTCGGAGAATTCAATCAAACCTCCGGGACCGCAACGTTTGCGACTCTGATACTGGGCAATCAAGGGAGTTTTTACGTCAACGCATACGGCAATTATAACCAGTACGGAGGGTCCTTGTCTGTCAGCGGCGCGGAGTACATTGGTCAAAACGGTGACGGCCTCTTCGACCAAACCGGCGGGAGGAATACGCTGGGCTCCGGTTCGAATCTCTACCTCGGTTACAACGGGGGTTCCTCCGGCACCTACGACCTAAATACTTCAAGCAGCGTCACAATAACCCTCACAGTACCTGGCAGCGTATACGTCGGCTACGGGGGCCTCGGTACCTTCGTTCAAGGCACCGACAACACCTCCATCTCGGCGGGAAACGAGTACATCGGTTACGGAGCCACGGGGCGCTTCATTCACCCAAAACGGCGGCGCGAACGCGGTCTCGACCGGGCTGTATCGGCTCGCTGACGGTTGACGCGGGCAACACGCTGAACATCGTTGGCGGCTCCGACGGCCGGCTGAATGTTCAGAGCCTGAACCTGCAAGGTTCGGCGACGCTGGCATCCGGGCTGATCATCACCCAGGCCCTGAACTTCGCGCCGGGCGCGACACTCAACCTGACGAGCAACAAGATGGTGCTGGATTTCACCGGCGCCGATCCCTATTTCACCTACGAGCAGTTGATCCAGAATGGCACGATCTTCACTTCGGCGGTCCCCGTGGCCAGCGACGCGGCGCTGGCCTTGGTGGACAACAACGAACTCCACATCACCAACTGGCATGGGCAGACCATCTCGGACGGGACGAACTTCGACCAGTTGCTCTTCACCTACACCTACGCCGGCGATACCAACCTCGACGGCGTGGTGGATCAGAACGACTAGCTCAACATCATCGCCAACATGGGCAAGACCGACGCCACCTGGACCGACGGCGATCTGAACGGCGACGGGGTGGTGTCGGTGGCGGACCTGAACATCGTGACGCAGCACCTGAGCGACGGCAGTGGCGGCGGATTCGGCACGCCGCTGGCCGCGGTCTTCGGCCCGGCCGCAGTGGCCGTCGTGCCGGAACCGGGTTGCCTGAGCGTACTGGCCCTCACCGGCTGCGCCCTGCTTCGCCGCCAACGCCGTATTGGCTGAGCGGGCATGGGCATCGGATCGCGGACCTTCTGTAGGGAGGACGGCTGATGGCCGACTCGACTCACTCCGACTTCCCCGTCACATGTTCCAGAGTGCAACGGAAGCTTGAGCAATGGTGTCAACAGCATCGTCGACACAATTCACCGTCAATGACTCGCCGCAGCTTGGCAAGGGCCCCGTTCTGTACCTGGCGGACGCGTTCTTTGGCCAAGCCCACCAGTTGCCCAGCCTGCTGAAGCGTCATGGCCGAGGCCTGCGGAACGTGGTTGAGGCCAAAGCGGGCATGGAGAATGGTCCACTCCCTGCGAGAGAGCCCGGGCGGATTAGCCGTGATGATGTCCTGGAGCCATTCCAAGGTCTCCTGCTCGCGATCGGCCCGCTCCTCGGGGCGCTCCATCTCCGGGACCCAGGCAACCGGGATCAGGGCGCGATAGCGGCGGGTTCCCCTCACCACTCGACGCAGGGCGTTGCGGATGCACCTGCC
>JBEKVL010001006.1:0-2497 GCA_049514055.1 Tepidisphaeraceae bacterium
AGTTGCTCAGATCCAGGGCGAAGCCGGCCGGGGCGGGGCCTTTGATGGCGTCATCGACGCGGATTCTCCAGTTCGTGCCGTCCTTGAGAATGGTGCCGGCGATGACGGCCTCGGCCTGGTCGACCAGTTGGCGCGGCGTGAATTGGATGTTGATGATGGCGGAAGCGCTGCCGCAGATGGCGAGCAGGATGCAGAAGGCGGATGATGTTTTGAGCATGGGTTGTCCTCGTTTGGCGAGTCCGATCGGGCCGTGCCACCAGCATCGGGGCTGCGCCAGGGGTTCAAGGGAGGGTGGAAGGCGAGGAAAAAGACGCGTTTGGCGAGTTTGATTCGGCCACGGCCTGGCATAAGTGCTTGTTGTGATTTTGGTTGCGATTCTGGAGGCGAAGGCGAGGGGCGAAAAAACCGACCTAAACCGACATAAAACCGACGTAGAATCGACCGAAACCGACATGGAAGCGACTGGAGTTGCCGGTTGTTAATTGGTAGTTGCCAGTAGTGGGGGCGAGAATAACGATGAATGTTGAGGGCTGAAGGATGAACAGTTCAGCATTCGTCGTTACGCGTTCATCGTCATGCGGTCGCTGCTGAGTGGCGGGCGTGTTCATTTTTCAAAGAGCAGGGTGATGCAAACATAACGCTAACATGGGAGGGCGTGGATGTCAAGGGAAAAGGGAGGAGAACGGCCAGGACGTTTGCTATGGTGTGTCGGTCGTGACCCGTGAGCTCTCGAATACGCCGTATCGATTGCCCCGCCCGATGCAGAGCCTGAATCTCTCGATGATCTTTAGCTTTCAGCATTAAGGGGACGTTAGGCGCCTAACTGACGTGGGACAACGTTGCAGCGTGTTTCACGCACACGAGCCCCCGAGAAATATGGCTGGCACAAACCTCCACATTGACACAGGTGTCGATTATCGCACCTCTCATGCCGCAGCGAACGAACCGGCGTCGGGAGTGTGTCGGGGTCGATGTCGGCGATTCGTGGCATTGCGGCGTCGTGAGGCGTACTCGCCGGGCGTGAGATTCTTTCTTGGGCGACACGGCAGCATGCCCTCACCCCGGCCCTCTCCCGGAACGAGAGGGAGAAATGATGCCGCGGCGTACCGGGGCCGGGGGCTGGAAGGCCGGGCTACCTGACAACTCTTCCTCATGCGGCAGGTATGGAAGTTTACTGACCGGGTCCGTACGACTTGTTCTAATTGGAGGCTATCCTCGATGAATTGCACTTCACGGGTTGCCACGGCGATGTTTTCTTTGTTCGCGTGTTGCGCGGGCGCGTGGGTGGCGAGCGCGGGGCAGGACGGGACGCTTATTCTCGATGAGAGCGCTTATTGCCGAGCGTATTATCACTTTGACGTGCAGAAGATCGATCCGGCGGCGATGAAGGCCGAAGGGGAGAAGGTACTGGGGGCGAACCTGATGGCCAGGCTCGGCAAGGACGTGAAGAAGAGCCTGGCGGCGCGGAACTATGACTGGCAGACAGCGGATTGGCGCGACCATGTCACGGTGGAGGCGGAATACAACAGCTTTGCGAGGAAGAACCGGGTGTTTATACGGGTCGGGAGCATCACGGAGCCGCCGGGGGATGGGTGGCGCGGGTTTGAGTTTGATGATTCGGCCTGGCCGCATTTGAGGAAGCCGGATGGGGTGGGGTCGCCGGCGCAGTACACGGTGGGGACGCCGGATCGCAACGGGTGGCTGCGCGGGGTGTTTTTGCGGTTCCGGTTCGAGATTCCCGATCCGGCGGCGGCGGGGAAGGTGACGTTTAGCGCGGACTATATCGGCGGGCTGCGGGCGTATGTGAATGGGACGGAGATTGCGCGCGGGCATCTGCCGGCCGGGGAGATTGACGCGGAGGCGATGGCGGAGGGGTATGCGCAGGAGGCTTACATCGCGAGGTTCGCGGATCTGTCGGCCGACGACAAGGTGAAATTCAAGGGGAAGGAACCGCCGGCGGCGCAGGTGATGGGGAGCGCGGATGAGCTGACGCCGGTGGGGTCGCGGCTGTACAAGCTACGGAACCGGACGGTCGACTCGCTGGCCATTCCCGCGAAACTGCTGCGTAAGGGGACGAATGTGCTGGCGATCGAAGTGCGGGCGGCGCCGTTGCATCCTTATGTGTACAAAGAATGGTTTGGATACCGGGCGGTGGAGGATCGGCAGTGGGAACATGCCCGGCTGTCGCGGCTGGAATTGCGGTGCGAGGCGAAGGATGCACCGTCGTCGCTGGGTCGGCCCAAGGGCGTGCAGGTGTGGACCGAGGATATGACGCGCCGGATGTTCTCGCCGGAGTATCTGGAAACCGGGGCAGCGCCGGGAGTGATCCGGCTGGCGGGGGCGCGAAATGGGACTTATTCGGCGCAGGTTGTGGTCGGGACAGACAAGGCGATCGGCAATGTGAAGGTGACGGCGTCGGAATTGAAGGGGGCGGCGGGCGGGGCGTTGCCGGCCGGGTGTGTGAGGGTTTTCGGGATGAACGCGCAGCCGGTGGGCG
>JBEKVL010001007.1:0-4130 GCA_049514055.1 Tepidisphaeraceae bacterium
CCAATTTCTTCGCAGCCCGACAAGATTTCTGCCGCCTCTTGCCTACGCCGGCTCTTTCTTCCACTTCGTGCCTGCGTGCCTTCGTGCCTCGATCCCTTTGGTTGCGGCGAAGCCGCGCTGTGGAACTGCCGGGCCGAATGGCCACCTACGTGCAGTCGGCCGGTGGCGGACGCGTGCCGGTGCATATGGTGCTCGATAAGGACTCCTTGACGGCGTGGATGCGCGGCGACTGCGGCGTCGACGTTTCCAACCCCGAGGTAGCCGCCGAGATTCAGCAGATCCTCTCGGTCTTCAAAAGGTATGAGACCGAACCACCAGTGACCTGGATGGAATGGAGAGCGAATACAAGCGCGCAGTTGACCAAGTTTGATTACACGGGCTTTACCGCGGGCTATACCTACAATGGGTTTCGCACGTCTGCGGTTCCAATGGCGCTCCTGGCCACTCTTGTCGCATACGTGGCGGCGGTCTTCCGTATTCGCGCCTGGGGCCTGCGGCAAATTGCGGGGCAAACCGCGTCAGGTGGGGTGACGCCGGGGATGACGCCGGCCGATTCGTCATCGACGCAGGCTTCGCCACCGCGCGCGCTCGGCGCGAACAGCCGCACGCTGGATCCAGCGCTGCCAACTGGTGTACCCGCGGCCCAGCCGAGGGTGCTCCCATCGCAAGCCCGCACCATGAGCGTGATGTTCACCGACCTGAAGGATTACACCGCGCGCACGGCCGCGGAGTCGCGCGATGGGCTGCTGGAACTGGTCCGCCGACAGCGTGAACTGGTGCAGCCGCTCGTGAAACGGCGTGGCGGGCGTATCGTCAAGAGCCTGGGTGACGGACTCCTGATCGTGTTCGACAGCGCCACCGACGCGGTATTGGCGGGGATGGAAATCCAGCGGGTGCTCGCCGAGCACAATCGCACGGCCTTCTCGGATCGGAACAAGGTCGAGATGCGCATTGCCATAAGCACGGGTGAAGTTGTATTCGACGGAGACGATGTGCTGGGCGGCGCTGTCAATCTGGCTTCCCGGCTCCAGCAACTGGCAGCGGCCGGAGATGTCTTTCTGGCGGAAACTACCGCCGCCCTGCTGAACCGTCAGGAGGCTGGCTGCGAGGAGGTGGGCGAGTTCGACGTCAAAGGGATCGCAGGCAAGGTGCCAATCTATCGGGCGGTCCAGCGGCGAGGGGAGGAACAAAAGGAGATGTGAACGCGGTTTGGGCCAAACCGCCAATGCCTTATCGCGCGGCACACGGGTGAACTTGCACCGGCGTTGCCCCGATACGCCTGCCCCGATATAGATTATGGGCATGGAGATTGACGTTGGACTCAATGACGAGGTGTTTTTCGCGGGAGTGGTCGTTGCGGGGCAAGTCAAAGTGGCCCCAACTCCGGCCGGGCTTGCACAGCAGCTCGATATGCTGGTAACCGAACGCGCCAGCCAAGACTATCCGCCGCCCCCGGTGAAGGAAGCAATCCGGCAGATGTTGCGCCGAGGTGGATTTCGGCCGGCGGGCCGCAACAAGCCGGGCAGCGTATACTTGGCCCAGGCTGCCGGCGAAGGGCGCTTCCGGGGGATCAGGTGGCGGATGCGGCGGAGGAGCGCCAAGCATCGACTGAGTGACAGGGAATGCTTTTTCGGTATTCACTTCGTGAACGGTTTTCCCTATGCGCTGTGGTCAAAGGGACATGGTGAAGTGTTTCATCCACCACATCCTGCACGGCTTAACTATCAGCAGTCGAGTTGCATTAAGCCGGGCCATAAGGGATTGCTCCCGAAGCCGGTGGCCACTGACAGCACTCTCCGATGGGCATGGATCATGCACCGTGCGTGGCCGTTTGTCCAGCCATAGCATCGACCTGTGGGACGATGCCATTGAGACGTACCTCCGCCGCTGCCAGACCATGCGGGCGGCCCACCACCAGGATCCGCGACCGCTGGCCACGGAATATGCGGTTGCGTTCGACGCGTGCCTTGTCTAAGGTTGAACCCCAGCCGACTGTCCGGAAAGTGAGCCGCACCATGACCACTCGCCAATTCCTGCCGTTGCTTGCCGTCGTCTTCTTGATCGCCACCGCATTACTGGCGGCAGAGCCGGCGAAAGAGGATGCCCCCAGCGGCCGTGGTGGTGCCATCACCGGTGTCCCGACAGACGCGACAACCCCTGGAGGCGACGGAGAGCGTTTCACGCTGACGAACGAAGCCGTGCGCGTTCCGGTGGTCGTTGTGAAAGGCACTCCCTATCAGATGGGCTGGCATCTCGGGCGGCTGATGAAGAACGAAATCCAGCAACTTGCACCGGCCGTAGTCGAGCGATTCAAGAAGGAATTGGGGCTGTCGGATGAGACCCTCGATCAGGTCTGGGCGACGACCGCCAGGTTCACCGATGCGCGTGTGCTTCAGCAAATCGCCGGCCTCGCTCAGGGTTCGGGCGTCCCCGTGCGGACGCTGCAGCACGTTCATTGTCTGCCCCTGCTCATGCCCTATTCCTGCAGCAGCATTGCAGGGCCGCACCCACGTCACGCCCAGCTTCGCGGGCTTCGTGGGCGCGCACTGCGGCATGAACACGGCCGGTATCGTCCTCTCGCAGATGGGCGATGCTCCTGCTCGGGACATGCCCTACAACATCCAGGCTCCACACTTCACAACCTGGTTCCGCACGATCCTGTATGACGCCGGTTCGCTGACCGAGACCATGGATCTGTTCCGCCATCAACCCCAGACCAAGAGATACCATTTCGTTTTCGGTGACGGCCTGACCGAGAAGAAAGCAGTGAAGATCCGCACTGTGTCCGGCGGGACATCGGCAACCAGCGTCCACGTTTGGCAGGACAACGATCGCGAGGACGAACTCGCCCCCAACGTCATGCCCTGCGTGGTCTATCAGGATGAAGGGCGTGGTGCGTTTCCCATCTTGCAGGAGCAGCAAGGCAAGCTGAATGCCCAGAAGCTGATCGCGCTGGCGAACCGGATTCCGATCAAAGGCGGGAATGTCATGAATGCGGTTTTCGACGCCACCGCGTTGCGCCTTTGGGTCAGTTATGCGGGTGGCGGGAAAGAAGCGTACCAGCGCCCTTATGTGTTCCTGGACCTGACGAAGCTGGATGACAAGGTCGCTAAGAACAGCGGCCAGTAGAAGGCCGCAATCTCGGCTTCGGTCGGCAGCAGCGGAAGTGGCCAAACGCCAGTATCAAAAGAGAGCCGCAGCTTTAGCCCGTCTTATTCACGATCCTCTGATTTTTCTGCTCACGAAAGTGCCTGCCGCATTGTCTTTACAGGTGTAATCACCGTGTAGACAACAGTGCAGGAGAATCACGTCATGGGTGAAGAGCAAGGATGCTTTTGGGAGCCGACGTTCAACCGATCCATCAAGGTGCGTCAGAAGGATGACCGCCTCACCGGCGACGCCGGTTTGCTGCTGCTCCGCGAAGGCGATCATCGCCTGGGGCTCACGGCCGGCCTGGCGGGGCAGATGCGCGATCCCCGCGATCCGAAGAAGACCCGCTACACGCTCACCGAACTGCTCCGCCAGCGCGTCTACGCCCTGGCCCAAGGCTGCCGGACCCAGGACGACCTGGACCGTCTGGCCCACGACGTGGCCATGAAGATGGCCGTGTGGGACCGCCCCGGCGCCGCCGTGCTGAAGGAGCGTCTGGCCAGCCAGCCCACGCATTCCCGCCTCTTGGACACCGTGGCCGAGGACAAGCTCAATCGCGAGGCGATGCGTGAGGCACTGGCCACCTGGATCCTTCGCCACCAGCGGGCGACCGGATCCGATCACGCGGCCCGGCATGGCACTCTGGATATCGACAGCTTCCCCATTGTCCTCCGCGGCGCGCAGGTCGGCGGGGCCTACAACGGCTACTGCCAAGACCTCATCTACCATCCGCTGGTGGCCAGCTTCGCGGCCGACGGCGACTACGACAGCACGCGGTTGGGCAACGGCTTCGTGCATGCCATCCTCCGCAAGGGCAACGCCGCCGCGGCCCAGGGGGCCGTGCGTTTCATCCTCACCGCCGTGGAGAAGGCCCGGTTGCTGGCGCAATACCTGGACGTTCGCGTGGACGCCGCCTTCACGGTCGGCCCGGTGATGGACCCGCTGACCGACGCGGGGGTGCGTTTCCTGGGGCGGCTGCG